>NZ_JAIVFV010000090.1:25183-26670 GCF_020829445.1 Nostoc sp. CHAB 5836 | reverse complement strand
CAATTGTGACATTTTCTAACTCGCCGACTTCCCCCAAAGAATACTCAGAAGCGATCTGTTCACTAAAACAACAGCACAAAATTGAACTAGAGCGCCTAGAGAAAGATTTGAGGATTGGATTGCTAATAGAAGCCAGGACTTTAGCAGAAGAACAAGTCAGTGAGCAACTTTCTGCATCAAAGAAACTGATTGACCAGTACAAAGAGGAAAGTATCAAGTTGCGGCAGGAATTAGACTCCGTACAAGCCCTACGACAGTTTGAGGTTGAAAACCAGCAACTTAGAGAACGCATCCACCAATTAGAACACGCTCTTAGAGAACGTCCCACTCAACAGTCGGGTCAGACGATGACAAAACTTGCGACTTTAGCCTCCAAAGAAGTAAAACATCCTTTGTCCTTGGGAGGGGAAAAGGGAAATGGGGAAAGGTTAAAGTCAGAAGAAAATACCCTGACCCCTGACCGAAGAGGCAGGGGGGAAGGGAGCTCTAAGCAGGGGGAGCAAGCCCTTCCCCCCGCTAAGAGCCCCCAAGCCTCTTTTGACCCAAAACCCTTCACCCCAAATTTCATCGATTTGCGCTCTCTTGCGATTGAGCCACCCAAAGAGAATGCCCAGGAATGTCTATTGCTCATGGGCATGGCATTGAAAAACCTAAGCGTTGCGATGAACAGCACCCAAGCCTTGTCAGCGGCGGCCATACTTCTGGGGAGTGAACCCACAGAAGAAGCGATCGCCAAAAGAATAGAATTTTTACAACTCTTACCACAGGCTATTAAGGAAATCAAGCTAGTGCTATCTCAAACCGGGTGTACATGGCAGGAGTTTTGGGCAGTAGCTGAAAAATACGAGGTGATAAAAGCAGACTACTGGGCATCCCTTACTACTGGAGAAACTGATTTAATCGCTGCACTAGAAAAAGCTGTAGCACCTCCTGTGATTCAAGTCGGTTCTATCGTTGCTTACGCTGACCAAATAATTCGTAATTCGTAATGACGCTCGTTCGCGGAGCGTGCCGTAGGCAAGACTCGCTAACGCTGCGTTCGCGGAGCGTCTCGTAGAGAAGACAGTAATTCGTAAATTTTAAACTTAGAAATTAGGAATTAATTAATTAATTAATTAATTAATTAATTAATAATTAATTCATCCTCGGCGTCAAAGCCCCTAATTAAAATTTATGAAAAAGAAAAAAGGGCAAAGCCAACTTTATTCAGAGCCAGCGGATTTATCCTTTGGGGTAATAATTACGAATTACGAATTACGAATTACGAATTGGAGCGAACCCTGCCTTCCGTGTGGGGGAAAATTCCGTGTGCCAATATAAACAGGAAATTGTACAATGACTGCAACTATTACAAGACCCAAGCTGAAAAAGTCTGCTGCTACCAGCAAACAGCAATCCCCGTACAAGCGGCTTCATGTGATTATCCCGATTGAAGATATGCTGTGGGCTTCGCAACAAAAACCATCAGTGACGCAATTGTGGCAGGA
>NZ_JAIVFV010000090.1:0-25085 GCF_020829445.1 Nostoc sp. CHAB 5836 | reverse complement strand
ATCCTTACGGTTCTCGGTGGATGCCGCTAACAAGTGCTTTGGGGTACAGTACTTTTATCTGTGCAAAGAAAATTCTTTCAGTTAGTGGACTGTTCATCTTCAAGCCCGACAAGTCGATTCAGGACGGACGAGAGACAGTGAAGTGGATGGTGCAGAATTTACATGGTAGCCGGATGAAGGAATTTTGGGAGAAAGCCAATGCTGAAAAACAAGAACTTTCTGCTGAAAAACGAGAACTCTCTGCTGGCTCTGTAAAGATAGATGCTGAAAAACGAGAACTCTCTGCTGGATCTGAAAAGATAGATGCTGGCTCCGAAGAAATAGATGCTTTGTATAGAGCATCTATTTCCCAAAAAACCCAGTCAGAGCAAGAGTTATGTGAAACCTCACGAACACCTCAAGAACACCTCACGAACTCATCAATTGAGTTCGTGAGGTGTGTCAGAGACACCCTTGCAGAAAATCCGCGTCACGAGGAGACGGCGATTGCGCCCTTGGGGGGCGCAATCTCATCGCCTGTTCAAGGCGTGTCAGAGATTGAAGTTGACTTGCCTACGGCAATGGACTGTACGACGCGACCAAGAGTAGATGCTGTACCGATTCAAGAGGACACATTTTCCGCCGCACCCGTCGCCCAAAATGAATTATCCTCAAAAGAGGCTCTAGCATTTAATGTCCCTTGCGTGTCTGGTAGAGTTGGCACCGATTCCACTGAAATAGTGCCAAATCTGGAAAAATGGTCAGATGAGGCGATCGCTACAAGATCAAATATGCGACCACAACGTATGCATCAACTCCAAATTGCAGCTTCTTCGGGGCACAATCCCGGCTTTAACTTCTTGCTAGAGTGGTGGAATGACGATCCGGTACTTATGTTCATGATCAAGAAGTTGTTGGTGAAATATCCGCACTGGGGCATTGTGCTCGTTGATGGGGTGCTTGTTAATCGGGAAGGGTAGCGATTTATTCTACTTTTCAACGAAGAGGCTCTTTGCTGAGGGCTCTTAGCTGGAGGGAAATGCCCCCTGACTCCTGCGGTGGAATGAAGGGGGGAACATGGATCTGAGTCCCCCACTTCTACTAAGTGGTTCAAGTGAGGTTGGGGTCGAATCCCAATTGTGTTCTGTCCCCCTTGCTAAGAGCTCAATTGATGGCTTGATTTCTTCAAGTTTTTCTTGGATTTGGATACTGACCGAATAATTCGTAATACCTCGACTTCGCACTGCTCCCAGTTCGTAATTCGTAATGACGCTCTCTACGAGACGCTAAAAGGACACTTACCAGCAACATCAAATCCCGATGATAGCGATCGCCAAGGTCTTCAAACATCCTACCGCCTAATCATCATCATCTGGCAAATACAACCCACTGCTATCAGTCGGTCTGGCATGAAGATACATTTCAGTAATCGCTACTGAACTATGCCCCAGCGTTTTCTGCAATAAGTGAATCGGCGCTCCCCGGTCGAGACTGTGGGAAGCGTGGCTGTGTCTAAGCCAGTGGGGTGATACATTCCCCTCAATCAGAGCACGGTTTGCTGCCTTCTTCACAATATGAAATACCATTGACCGACACAGATGACCACCCTTAGCGGAAACAAACACTGGGTCATCGTGTTTGGTGTAACCTTTTAAAGAGTTAATCTCCCGCCAAATACCAGCACCCACTAGCACGGTTCTTGTTTTATCACCTTTACCGAATACTGTTATCTGCCCCCCATCACCCCGCGCCTTGAGGTCACGCCACTTTAAACCACATAGTTCCGATACCCGCAAACCTGCAAAATAAAGTAAACGAACGATACTGCGATCGCGGGGATTTGTCGTAGAATTTATCAGTAATTGTACTTCTTCAGTAGTAAGAATTCGCTCTGCCAATCGATTCTTTGCCTTGGGGGATTTAACCAGTATTCCCAAATTAGCCGATACTACCCCCAACTGTTTAGCAAAAGAAAACAAGCTTTTAATTGCTCCCACTGCTACCCGCTTGCTGTTATCAGAACTACCGAGTGTCATCACCCACAATTGAATATCCATAAGGGTGCAATCTATTAGGGGTTTATTGGCATGAGTAAAAAACCGCTCGGCATAGCGACGATAGCCGTCAACGGTGTTCTTGCTTTTACCGTGCAGCCAAAGGTCGATGAGTTCTGAATTCGTGAGGGTAGAGGGAGTATTCAACATTGGCTATTCTTATGTTGAATGCTCCTTCATTAAACCCTACTGCGGGGACAGTGGCAGTTATTTTACTGGGTGGTACAGCCCATCTTTTGCATTCCATTCCCAACCGATGCCCCTTGGGTCGCGGTTACGAGTCCAACTGATAAATTCTTTGGTAGTGAGTTTTTCTCGTTCAGGTGCGAGGCTCGACGGACTTAAACCTAGTCGCGGTGCTAGATTTTCAGGGGGCAATGCAAGCAGTTCAACTGGGGAAAGTTGGTATGGGTTAGCTTGTCTTTTTTGTTTGGGTTGACTGTTGTATCTATTTGATGAAATAGCCCGTTCGATGAGTTCTAGCTTTTTGGTCATTGCGTCGAGCTTGCTTTCCAGCTTCTCCTCTAGCTGCTTAACTGATTTACTGCCCTTTGCAACATCGATATCAATATTGCTATCAAACTTGGACATCAATTCTTCTAAGCCTTGCAGCAAGGCAATTGTATGCCCCTCTCTGTGCAGTTTTGATAGTTCTCTGACTACTGGAATTAAGGCAGCAGGGACGCGAATCATTTCGCTTGGTGGGGACTTTTGTTCAGTCATTTGATATCAAATTTGATAGCAATGAACTGATGATAGATGAAAAGGGAACACCAGGGCGATCGCCTCTCAGTTTTGAGGGAAAGGAGCGATGCCGACGGCGGGCTATTCGGCGTCGCTTATCAAAGTTTACCAATCATGTTCAAGCCTAAAAATAAGCAATTTAACCAAGATAATGCCAATGGGAGCAAACTCCTCAGCATCATGTAACCAATAAATTTGGGCTTGTAATTCGCCTAGTGTGGCTGCTAAACTTTCATTCATATTAAATCTAAGTTTTTCTCCAAGACAATCTGGTAGTGATTAACCACACCAGTATTTCAGGTCTTAAGGGTTTCCTCTAAGAAACTGAAAACGAGCGATGCCGAAGGCGGGCTACGCCTACGCTAGACATAGTTTAGACCAGGGCGCACCTGTGCAATTGGTACAGCAGACTTTGGGGCATACCAGCTTGCATACTACCAGCCGCTCAGTTCAAAAGTGACACAAAGTTATTTGTGAAGGTTATAGAGGAGTAGGGTATTACAAAAGGAAAGGAAAATATAGATGCAAATAAGTTATTAAAGTCAAGGGGTACAATTCCAGCAGAATCCAATCTTTCCTTGAGTCCATTGTAGGGTCATGTGATTAGCTCCGCTTTGAATAATTGAGGCTGGAGCGTTATCGACTAATACACCTGAATTAGAAGTGATGTATGATTCTTTACCATTCGACCATATAAGTCGTATTGGGGCTACATCTTTACACACACCAGCCGCTATGCCCATTTAGGTACTTTCATTACTTTTGCTCCCCTCAAGTTAGTAAATTCTGAACTATATAGCTGCTCAACTTAAGTATTAAATAAAATTATTACCAATAGTCTAGGAAAAGCAAAAACGTGAACCGTTTCCAAAAGCTATCCTCAATTGTGTTCCTTTTATTAGCCTTCATTTATCCACCTGCTTTGGCCCAAGCTAAAGATACTACTCTCAATCATGTTCTCAATGAACAGAGTGTTGACGCACAGACAAAATTAGTTGGAAAGCAAAGTGAAAAGCTTTTGTTAGCTCACCGACGGACTCGACGACATGATCATAGACGGCAACGGACTGGACAATATAATTATCAACGCCAGCGAAATCGACGACATGATTATAGACGACGCTATCGCTCTGTACATTATCGCGGACAACCATATCGTCATGGAGAATGGGAACTTGTGCGCGATCGTCATGGACGATTAATGTATGATTGGCAGCGTTAATAGTACACTTTACCCCTAATTTTCCCAGAGAATCTTTATGCGTAAATCCTCATGTAGGCAGACTTAATTAATCAAAGATTCCTTTAAATCAGCTAGATCAGCTTGTTGACGACGCAAAATAGCCATTGCCTGATACTGAATTTGACGAATTCGTTCTCGACTAAGATTGAGGCGGGAGCTAATCTGAGATAAAGTTAGTTCACAATCATCCTCCAAACCAAAGCGCCAAGTAATTATCTTCTGTTGTAGGGGTGTTAACTTTTCGAGCAACTTGCTCAAGTTTTCAAGTATCAGTGTAGCATCTACTTGTTGATAAAGAGTTGAACTTTCGTCAGCTAAAAGTTCGCTTAATTCGGTTTCGCGCTCGTCCCCAACGCGCATCTCCAAGGAAACAGGATTCTTAGAAAAGAGAAGATATTCTCTAATTTGTTCTGGTGTAAATTTTAAGGATTGGGCAATTTCTTTTACAGTGGGCTTGCGACCTAATGATTGAGACAGTTCTTGCTGAACTTTCTTGATTTTATTGAGCTTTTCAACAATATGAATAGGCAGACGAATTGTGCGGGACTTTTCGGAGATAGCTCGTGTGATAGACTGACGAATCCACCAGTAAACGTAGGTTGACAGCTTATAACCCTTGTTGGGATCAAACTTTTCGATACCTCGGTGCAATCCTAAAGTCCCCTCCTGAATCAGGTCGAGAAGTTCTAGATTAGAGTTTGCTGAAAAAAAAAGA
Organism: Nostoc sp. CHAB 5836; assembly: GCF_020829445.1. Lineage (GTDB taxonomy): Bacteria > Cyanobacteriota > Cyanobacteriia > Cyanobacteriales > Nostocaceae > Nostoc. The sequence continues at coordinate 20,350 of NZ_JAIVFV010000090.1, read as the reverse complement.
AAAGCTGACACTCTAAGATTATCAGACCAAAGAAATATATCCAGGTGCAAGACAGGAGGGTAAAATAGCTTAAAATCCTTGCATCACCGAGACATCAGTACAAAAGTGTGCTGTTTGTAACCATGTATCGAAAACAGGGGCATCTTCCAATCTCAGCAGAAAACTTTGAACTTCCGTTTGAGGGGAAGTTATCAGAAGATAATCGTTGGGTTATTATGGCAGAACTCATTCCTTGGCAAGAATTTGAAGAAGAATATTTTTCTTTGTTCTCGATAGAGATGGGGGCACCGGCAAAGCCTTTTCCTATGGCATTAGGCGCATTAATAATTAAAGAGAAATAATTATTGACTTGCTTTTTGAACAGATAAAGGGGACATTGGAGAAAAAGCCAAGAACCTATAGAGAAATTGCAAGAAAAGACTACCTCGAAGTAGCGAAAAAACGCCGTTTATCTCAAAAATATAGAAGAAAAGCGATAAAAAAGCAACTCCAATATATTAAAAGAAACTTATCACATATTGACCAGGTAATTAGTTGTGGAGCAAGTTTAGAAAATTTAACTAATAGACAATATAAGATGCTACTGGTAGTTGCAGAAATCTATCGCCAACAACTATGATTGTATGAAAATAAAAAACAGAGTATTGATGACCGTATTGTTAGTTTATCCCAACCGCACATTCGTCCAATCGTCAGAGGTAAAGCCGGGAAAGCTGTAGAATTTGGTGCAAAATTGTCAGCTAGTTGTTTTGATGGATTTGTATTTTTAGACCACATTAGTTGGGATAATTATAATGAATCAGGAGACTTAAAAGCTCAAGTAGAAGCCTTTAAAAATTACACTGGTTATTATCCAGAATCCGTTCATGTAGATAAAATTTATCGAACAAGGGAGAATCGCGCTTGGTGTAAAGAAAGAGGTATTATAATGAGCGGACCTCCTCTAGGAAGAGTTCCAGCTAATATTAGTAAAGAAAAAAAGAAGCAAGATTTAGAATTCGAGAGAATTCGTAATTGTATTGAGGGAAAATTCGGACAAGGTAAAAGAAGATTTAGTCTTAATCGAGTGATGGCGAAACTGTCTCATACTTCTCAAACAGCAATTGCTATTACTTTTTTAGTCATGAATCTTTCTACTCACCTGTCACGGGTTTTTTATGCTTTTTTATGTCTATTTTTCAAAAATAAACTTTTTTTCCAGTTAAATATAACTGAAAATTATAAATTAGCTACTTATTGATAGTATAAAGCTATCTTTAACCTTGCTTGCATAACTGGTCAACCCTTAGAATTGCTGTTTCATGACTTTTTCAGCAACCCCTAATTAACAATTGTATTGCTAAACTTAAATCAATGCCTATATTAATACAAAAAACTCAATAGCTAGGACAGTTAGAATCGCTGAAAAAATATCTATTTTTCTAGCAATTCACAACTTAAATCATCAAAAAGAGAAAATAGTTCATTTGTTCGCATTGAAAGGGCTGGGTTTCAAGCCCCCACTCATAGCGCCACGGAGAGCGAGTCCGCGATAGCGATAGCGCCACGGAGAGCGAGTCATCTCCCAAGGGGAGACGCTAAGAGCGAACGAGCGTCAGCGTTAGCGACGCAGGAGCGTCGCGTCTTGTAATGCAAGAATTGATAATGCAAGAATTTTGAATTGTTTTGACGTGAAAGCTATGGTAGTCAAGCATTATACTCCTTTTTTATCTTTTTTTTGTTTAAGTCCCGTTAGGGGAGATGAACAACAGCCCTAGTAAAGACTCCCCTCAATCGCAGATATCCCCTAGTAAAAATCGCCGACGAAAGGGCAAGGCTCAACCATACTCTCTGTCTGAGTTTTTGCGATCGCACTTAATTATACTTTGGCGAGAGTGATTAAAGCGTCTCAGGGAAGCGATCGCATTCCCAATGGATGTAAAGAAACATTTCTGTTTCTTAGAAGAGGGTTAAAACGTGTTCATTTACCACCGAAGATGCTCGGATTAAATTGAAGCGGCTATATCCGTCAATTAGTTCTTGACAGACCACTAGTTATGCAAATTAAAAGTAGATTAGCTTAACCCGTAAGTTGGGTTAATAGCATTATATAAAGCCTTTATAAACTTGATTGTTGCTTGACTAAAAATATCCTCGGCTCATATATAAAATTAACTTATCTATTTTTTGCACTAGTCAATATTGCAAAATCATTTCTGGCGCAAAAAGCAATTGCGTTTTTGTCAATAAAACAATGCGTTTTTTCAATAACAAAACAAAATTTCACAAGATATCGAATTTTCAATAAGTGAACAAAATACATCTGTGTGAAGGATAAATTTTCGGTTATGGATATTTTTGGATGTATAAGATTGAACAGAAAATCCATCTTTAAGATTTGGTAAAGAACTTTACATGACAATGGAAAGAGTGATAAATAATTAGCTGTGGTGATTAAGCAAAAGAAAACATTGGAAAAAACCATTTAAACGAGCGATTTTGTCGTAATTTGGTCAATTATTACTGATAAAAATCATAGGTAAGCTAAAACACATCTAATTTGCATATCAAAATTCTCTCAATATTTTGTGGGGTGGGCCGAAAAGCCCGCCCTGATGGGAGCATAATGCCGATTAGCTTAGTTGTTTGACTTTGACAAATTCATGAAACAGTTGCGTAAGTTTTTCAGCCAAACTGCGAACGATCGCTTGCTTTTGATTAAGGCAGCGCTTTAACTCTAAGCAATTACTGTGTAATTAAAGCTAACTGGCTAAGTCTGTCATTTTTACTTTGTTATTGGTCATTAGTAAGGGTTTTAATCATATTTACGTTTCGTAACATAATTGGATTTTTTCGCACCAACTTACTTATCAGCACTGTTTTGAATGAATCTTTTAGCTATTGAGCCACTCTCGGCAAAAACCTCTGGTAGGCCCGAAATTTGCATTGCTGTACTCGACGGACTGATTGATTTGAAGCATCCGTGTTTTTTGGGAGCAGACCTGACCCTGCTACCGACGCTGGTTACTGGGGAGGCAAATCCGAATGGCGGGATGTCTCTGCATGGTACTCATGTTGCCAGCATCATCTTTGGTCAGTTGGGTAGCCCTGTCAGGGGAATTGCCCCTGAATGCAAAGGATTGAGCATTCCGGTGTTCGCAGATGAAGGACGGCAGTTGTCTCAACTCGATTTAGCCCGTGCGATTGAGCAAGCTGTCAACGCTGGAGCGCACATTATCAACATTAGCGGTGGACAACTCACCGATGAAGGCGAAGCGGAAGGGTGGTTACGACGCTCGGTGCAGCTTTGCCAGGAAAAAAATGTGCTGATTATAGCGGCAGTTGGCAATGATGGCTGTGCTTGTTTACACGTTCCGGCAGCCCTTCCTGCAGTATTAGCGGTTGGGGCAATGGATGACCAGGGTAAACCCATTGACTTCAGTAATTGGGGCGAAAATTACCAGAATCAAGGCATCCTAGCACCGGGTGAGAACATCTTAGGGGCAAAACCAGGAGGTGGGACAACTCGGTTGAGCGGCACAAGTTTTGCCACACCGATCGCCACGGGAGTAGCAGCGCTGTTATTAAGTTTACAAATCCAGCGCGGTGAAACCCCTGATCCGCAAAAAGTTAGAGACGCAATCTTAAAGAGTGCTTTGCCCTGTACACCTGCCGATACAGCCGATTCACGTCGTTGTTTAGTTGGCAAGTTGAATGTCCCTGGTTCACTTAAATATCTTTTTGGAGGTACTGTGTCAAATACTACCGAAGCCATCGCTGCCTCTGGTTGCGGCTGCGATGGAATACAACAAAGCGAGGTTGAATCATCCGATAGCTCACCTCTTGGTGATTCCATTGAAGCCGCAAACGTTGCCACCGCATCTATCAACCCATCTCAATTGGCGATCAATGCGATCGCTCCCTCAACTCCCCAATCTATAACCCCATCAATACCTCCTATGACCTCATCTGTATCGAACTTTGTCACCGCTAGCCAAGCACCTAGTGAACTCGCTGACAGTCAACTTGTATATGCTTTAGGAACCCTTGGCTATGACTTTGGGACGGAAGCAAGGCGAGACTCTTTTAAACAATTGATGCCAGCCAATAGTATTGGTGATATTACCGTGCCAGCGAACCCTTATGATGCACGGCAAATGGTGGATTACTTGGCAGCAAGTCCTTCGGAATCGCGATCACTAATTTGGACGTTGAATATTGAATTGACACCAATTTATGCGATCGAACCCCAAGGAGCTTTTGCGCGAGACACCTACGCCATCTTGCAAGAGCTATTGGCAGGGCAAATTCAAGCTGAAGCCAGCGAAGAATACGTAGAGCGGGTGAGTATCCCCGGCGTTTTGACCGGAAAAACCGTGAAGCTGTATTCTGGGCAAGTTGTACCGTTGATTGCACCCCAGAACCCACGGGGGATGTATGGTTGGAAGATTAATACTTTAGTATCTGCTGCTATAGAAACGGTGCAAACCACCGTGGGAGATGCCCAAGAAGAGGCAATCCGGCGCACGTTGGGCAGTTTCCTCAACCGGATTTACTACGACTTACGCAATCTTGGTACTACCTCTCAAGATCGAGCGCTTAACTTTGCCGCTACGAATGCGTTTCAGGCTGCTTCCACCTTTGCCGAAGCGGTGGCAACTGGCATGGAACTGGATAGCATCACCGTAGAGAAAAGCCCCTTCTGTCGGTTGGATAGCGATTGTTGGGATGTGAAACTGAAGTTCTTTGATCCAGAAAACAGCCGTCGTGCCAAGAAGATATTCCGCTTCACCATTGACGTGAGCGACCTGATTCCAGTGACGCTAGGCGATGTGAGAACTTGGTCTTCGGCGTATTAGGACTTACGCAAAATTAATTATGTCATTGCGAGCGAAATGAAATGAAGCGAAGCAATCACAAGGACTTGGTGATTGCGTCATACCCTTTGGGAACGTCTTTGACGAACGCAAGACGAATACTCTAAGTTGTTGTGCAAAATTAATTTCCCATTCCGAAAACTTGAAATCCTTGCGATTGCTTCGTTCCTCGCAATGACAATATGTAATTAATTTTGCCTAATCACTTATTTTATTTTGCCTAATTACCTAGATTCAAACATTGAGATAACAGTCTTCTTTCATACACAAGAAGCGGTCAGACCCACCGACTGAGCCACGGCTCGACAACGGGACACTAACTAAACTACAAAAGGAAAAACTCTCATGGATAAGCAAAACTTAATGCCCCAAGCGGCACAACCGGTCAACCGCATCACCACTGGGCAATTACCTGCTGAGTTGGCTGAATTGTCGGAAGAAGCTATCCAACTGCATGGCGAAAATAGTGCATCAGTACTAGCTGCTAATACTGCAATATGTGGGCATTTTGGGTGTCAAGGTGCGTATTGTTCTTATGACGGAGACGACGCAGAATAGGTTCCCGCTGCATTCGGTTCTCAAATCTCTCTCAAAGTTCCCTTTCCTCCCGTCGTGGAGCTTGGTTTGCTCGGATGAATCGATCCGCAATTGCTGATCCCATCGGGGTTGACCTTACCTGCCACCTGTTGGGTTTGCGATCGCATGGAGCCAAATCAGCAAATGCGATCGCCCTTCTTCAATTAGTAAGCGCGATAAGCTCTCGCTTAATGCAATCAGGCATATCGCCCACCCCCAGTCTGATTTTACACACTTTAAGCGGTCAGACCCACCGACTGAGCCACGGCTCGACAACGGGACACGTAAAAACTCTCAACTTGGAGAAAAACTCTCATGGATAAGCAAAACTTAATGCCCCAAGTTGCACAACCTGTCAACCGCATCACCACTGGGCAATTGCCTGAGTCGTTGGCTGAATTGTCGTCAGAGTGTCTGCAACTGCATGGCAACGATAATAGTGCATCAGTACTAGCGTCCGATGGTACGTCGATGGAGTTTGAGTTTGGGTTCTGTTCATATGACGGAGACGACGCAGAATAGGTTAAGCGACCTTCGGTTCTCAAATTTCTCTCAAAGTTCCTTTTCCACCCGTCCTGGAGCCTGGGCAAGCCCGGATGAATTGAGCCGCAATTGCCGATACCATCGGGGTTTCCGATACAAAGCACCTGTTGGGTTGAGGGGGAGATGAGGGATTAGGGGAAGTTGCGATAAGCGAAGCTTAATGCCTTTGGCATATCGCCTTTATCGGTATATCAAGTGCGATAAGCAAAGCTTAATGCCTTTGGCATATCGCCTTTCTCGGTATATCAAGTGCGATCGCGCTTCCCCTACCTATGGTAATCGCCCTACTCCCCCCTTCCTGCCCAGCCTTGATACGATCGCTTTAGTCCCATAGTCCAGAAAGCCATGCAGTTAACCATCAATCTACCTGACCCTGCCTTTCAACGACTGTCTCGCCTTGCGGAGTTGACTAACCAACCTCTATCCGAACTGGTGATCCAGAGTATTGCTGGCAATTTACCCCCAGCGATCGAAACGGCTCCGGTGGAAATTCAGGCTGAATTGCTGACCCTGCAAAGTCTGAGCGTGGAAGGATTACGGCAAATTGCCCAGAGCCAAATCCCGTTTGTTCACCAGGAACGCCATATTGCACTGCTAGAGCGAAATCAGGAGGGTTTGTTGACGGGAGAAGAACAGCGAGAATTGCAGGAACTCTCGTTGGCAGCAGATCGATTGATGCTCAAGAAAGCTCATGCTTGTGCAATTTTACACTGGCGAGGGCAGCCCATCCGCGATCTGAACCAGTTATCTCCCAATTAAGGCATGGCTTCAGTTCCACTGTCCCTTCGTCAGCAGGTGATTTCGGACGCAAAGGAGTGTTGCGAATATTGCCAAACTCAACAACGTTTAACCGAGTACCGTGGGTTTAAATCCCCCGGTTCAAAAAATAAGCAAGTTTTGGGTCGGGGTCTAAATAAGAGTCACAAAACTTAATTACGAATTACGAATTACGAATTACGAATTATTTTAACCCCCACAGGTCGAGCAACGGTTAATGCGCTCAAGTTGAATAATGCGTATGTGGTTGAATCTCGCAGAATTTGGGTTGCTGAAAACTGGCATCCGCCCAATTATTGATGGTGCGATCGCATGGACTCGATATACAAGTGCGATAAGCAAAGCTTAATGCCAAAGGCATATCGTCCACACACAGTCTTCTTTCATACACAAGAAGCGGTCAGACCCACCGACCGAAGCAACGGCTCGACAACGGGACACGTAAAAACTCTCAACTTGGAGAAAAACTCTCATGGATAAGCAAAACTTAATGCCCCAAGCGGCACAGCCCGTCAACCGCATCACCACTGGGCAACTACCTGAGTCCTTGGCTGAACTGTCGGAAGAAGCTCTGCAACTGCATGGCAACGATAGTGCATCAGTACTACCAGCCAATGCTTGTTATTGGGAGTTTGGCGCGTGTTCTTATGACGGAGACGACGTAGAATAGGTTCCCGCTCCAAAAGGTGATCAAATTTCAATTAAAGCTGCCTTTCCTCCCGTCCTGGAGCTTGGTTTGCTCGGATGAATCGATCCGCGATCGCCCTAAAGAGGGGGGTTGACCTTACCTGGCACCTGTTGGGTTGAGGGGGAGATGAGGGATTAGGGGAAGCAGGGGAGGTGGTTACGAGGGGAAGTTTTCCGCTTCTCTTGCCCCCTTTGAGGTCTAAACCAGCTAGAAGTTTATTTCCCCAATGACACTTTCTAGCTGGCTTACCTTTCGCTGTCAATGCTGCGCTGCGATAACAACCCGCGAGGGGTTTAAACCCCTCGCTAATAGCAAAAGTCCTCTTTAGAGGACTAAACACTGACCGAACAAAGCGAAATGACTTTAGTTATGGGGTAATAATTGCGAAGAGCGAAATGACTCTCAATGCAATGAATTTCAGTCCATTTTAATGGACTTGAGCTATTAGCCCGGAGTTTAAACTCTGGGCGGATTATGAGGCTAATTGATAATGGTGCAAGACGTCAGAAGTGTCAAAACAACGTTTTAGATCATCTCAGCCATAACAAACCCCAATTCACTAAAAGGAACCAAACTATGAAACTTCCTAAACAATCTCCTCCCGTCAAACGTCCCGATTTAATCCAGCCCCACGAGGCTGTTGATGTGGTTCATGGCAGCGTGGAAAATTTGGTTAACATTCGGATGAAATTACTGCATGGTGCAAACTTCAACGATCCCGCAGGGTTTCAATACCGCAGCTATAACCAACTCAAATCCTCCGGTGGTTGTGGTTGCTTTCACGCTTGATCTGGCAGGGCGTTTCTGTAAGAGTACTCCAAGTAAAAAAATGCCCAATTGTCATTGCGAGCGCAACGAAGTGAAGCGAAACAATCGCTGAGTCTTTGCGATTGCTACCCTTCGGGAACGCTAAGAGCGTACATTCTGCTTCGCTCCATACCCTACGGGAAGCAAGCTACGCAATGACAGACTTTGGATCATTTATTTATTGGAACACTCTAATTCAATTGCCTCAATTTTCAGCTGACATTCACTATAAAAAACTCAATTGAAACTGTTGTAGCTATGTCTAAGTCATCCAAAAAAGAACAGAAAGTACACCTTGAGAGTCGCCTGAAAGTGCTGGTTTTCGATGCCAATTCTCAGGGAATTGCTGTAGGTAGCGGAGCATTGCGACCACAAGGACGGTTCACAATCGAAGCCTGGGTATATCCTGCCACGGATGCCGGAAAACAGGTGATTTTTGCCGATGGGGAGACGCGGTTTTATCTGGAAGCTGGCGAATTGAAGTTTCAGCCTACCCCAGAGGCAGAGGCGATTTCCTCTGTTGCTGCGGGTTTGGTGGCTGGTAATTGGTATCACGTTGCAGTGGCACGGGGGGGGAGTCGTCCCGGCGATACGAAGCTTTATATTAACGGCGTAGAAAACGACAATCAAACGGCAATTCCTCCAGTTGTGTCATTTGGCAATACCTATTTAGGAGGATATCCAGAGGTGCCAGACTCCGGCTTTGAAGGCAAATTACTGGAAGTGCGGGTATGGCGATTCGCACGATCGCAAGCCGAAATACAGGCAAATATGACCTACTTCCTCACCGGGCGGGAACTGGGGTTATCGCGCTGCTGGACATTAAATGAAGGTTTTGGCACTGCGATCGGTGGTAAAACGACCAATCGGGCGACGGGAACTGTTATGGGGGATGCCACTTGGGAAGAGTCGGAGATTCCTGTCAAAGTCAATCTCAATGCTCAGGAACGGTTAACGCGATCGACCGGATTGGAAGATTACGGCTACTGGTTTAAGGAGATGGCAAAACAACAAAAAACCGAGGCAGATTCCCCATTTCGGCGGGGGCGAATTTGGGCATAGCGATCGCATGGACTCGATATACAAGCGAGCACATCGCTACCTTTAGTCTTCTTTTACACACGAGAAGCGGTCACACCCACCGACTGAGCAACGGCTCGACAACGGGACACGTAAAAACACTCAATTTGGAGAAAAACTCTCATGGATAAGCAAAACTTAATGCCCCAAGCGGCACAACCCGTCAACCGCATCACCACTGGGCAACCACCTGAGTCGTTGGCTGAACTGTCGGAAGAAGCTCTGCAACTGCATGGTGATGATAGTGCATCAGTACTAGCGTCTAAGTACTACTACGCGGAGAATAGTTGTTCTTATGACGGAGACGACGCAGAATAGGTTAAGCGACCTTCGGTTCTCAAATTTCTCTCAAAGTTCCCTTTTTGCCCTTCCACCGAGCCTGGTTCGCTCGGATGAATTGATCCGCGATCGCCGATACCCGATAGGGTTTGGGATACCTGGCACTTGTTGGGTTGAGGGGGAGATGAGGGATTAGGGGGAGCAGGGGAGGTGGTTAATGTTTGAGGTTTTCCGCTTCTCTTGCCCCCTTTGAAGTGTAACCCAGCTAGAAGTTTATTTCCACAATTACACTTTCTAGCTGGCTTACCTTTCGGGTTGCAGTGCTTGCTGTTGTAATCTCTCAGTTACCCAAGCCATATCCGGTTCTGACAAAGCAGGAATTGGGGGACGACTGTAATCAATCCTTAAGTCATAGCTCCCCTGATCGTAAATCTGATCTAGCAATGACCTGAGATCGATCGCTGGTTCTAGTTCATTAGTCCTTAACGGCACTGGAAATACAGGAATCCTATCTTGCAAATTAAACCCATACAATTGAGCCTTTGGACGAGTTTCACTCTTGCTGACCACAATTCGATAGTGACTTTGCCGAAAATCTCCTACCATTGCCATGCCATTTCCCTGACGCAACAAATCGATTTCCACAAAGTGAGTTGCACTACCCAAAATCTTTAACCGCTTTGTTTCGTATTGCATCCTCCCGATTCCCACCTGTTTATTTTTTGGAGAAAGTACCTCAATGATGGTTACAACTTCCTCGGTTTCTACGGCACGAATTTCTAAGTATGCCTCTGTCAAAATCTCTGGTAAAGGTAGCAACACTTCGATCGACTGGGTTGTGGGAGCAACGGCGAGATTAGATTCAGGCGATCGCACGGCATATGGCGAACTTTGTACTGAGACATCGGGGACACCTATCAGCAAAGCCGTATCTCCACTCACCTCGTATACACGCTCTTCGATGGCTACGATGTACTTCGGGCGAAGTTTTGGGGCAAGGTCATTTGCGATCGCGGTAATTAACCGATGATGAATTCCTGCCCAAAGAGAAGGATGTTCCAGATAAGGATTCATACCAGGAAAGGGAGAAGGCATAAGTAAAACTCCTAAAGCCAGCCATAAAGAATGCCAGCTTACCTGTCTTCTATTTTAAATACCTGACTGTAATAAAATCCCCCTATAAATCCCCTCAACTCTAGGTTTGACAAGTTTAGCGATCGCCTATCGGAGTTTGGGATACCTGCCACTTGTTGGGTTGATTTTGAGATGAAGGATTAGGGGAAGCAGGGGAGGTGGTTAATGTTTGAGATTTTCCGCTTCTCTTGCCCCCTTTGAGGTCTAACCCAGAAAATCGTAGGTTGGGTTGAGGCTCTGCGAAACCCAACAGAGGCAACCAAATGTTGGGTTTCGTTCCTCAACCCAACCTACGCGGGTTAAAGTTTTTGGGCTTAACTTTCACCAAATCAGCAAGTGCGTTGGCGCTTCGCCTACCGTAGGTAATCGCCTACCCAGAGTCTTTTTTTACACACTTTAAGCGGTCAGACCCACCGACTGAGCAACGGCTCGACAACGGGACACGTAAAAACACTCAATTTGGAGAAAAACTCTCATGGATAAGCAAAACTTAATGCCCCAAGCGGCACAACCCGTCAACCGCATCACCACTGGGCAATTACCTGAGTCCTTGGCTGAACTGTCGGAAGAAGCTCTGCAACTGCATGGCGACGCTGTTACAAATGTACTAGCGTCGACGAGATGTCAGTGTGAGTTTTGTTCTTATGACGGAGACGACGCAGAATAGGTTCCCACTCCATTCGGTTGTCAAATATCTCTCAAAGTTGCCTTTTCTCCCTTCCTGGAGCTTGGTTCGCCCGGATGAATTGCTCGGCAATTGCCCTCAAGAGGGGGGTTGACCTTACCTGGCATCTGTTGGGTTGAGGAAATGATGAGGGATTAGGGGAAGCAGGCGAGGTGGTTACGAGGGGAGGTTTTCCGCTTCTCTTGCCCCCTTTGAGGTCTAACCCAGCTAGAAGTTTATTTCCCCAATGACACTTTCTAGCTGGCTTACTTTTCTCTTTATACCGCTTGCAAAATCCTCGGTATTTCCGAGCGCAGTCCTCCAAACTGTGGCTTACTCGATCGCTCCCTCTGACTCTCCCTTTCCCAATCGCTGTTTAAGTTCTCGAATTGCAGCACTGGTATTGCGATCGTAGGCAACTTGAAGACAGCGGGCAATTACATCCTGGAGGTTGATATCTGGAAAATACCTACTTTGTGTCCGCAGCAAATATTCTGTGCCTTGCAACTGGTAAACTAACAATTGGTTTTTGCGAAATAGCCAAACCTCTGGCACTCCATACGGCAGGTAATCATTTACATCGGAATAACTCGTCACATCAATTTCTAGCACTAGATCCGGCGGCGGATCGGTCTCCCAATCAATCCGCTCTTTACCAGAAACCGATTGCCAACTATCGATGTAAAAGCAATAATCTGGTTCGATGCCGCTTTGATCGGGCAGTTCCATTGTGACTGGTGTAAAAGAGTCATATTCGCGCCCTGTGTCATCCAAAAGAACTTTAATGACATCCGCAATCAAACTTACATCCCGTCCATGTTTTGGCATCGGTGACATTAACAGAATCTCTCCAGAATGATACTTCATACGAGGAAGCGATCCATCACCCCGCTGCTGGCACAACGCCTGATACTCCTGCCAGGTTGCACGCAGCCGCACAACGGCTCCTGCGGGTAACTGAATTTTATTCGGTGATACCAGGGCAAACATAAATCAATCTCCCATAACTGCCTAAGCCTATCCTAAACCAGGTATGAAAAATCCCCAGATTAAACCCCACTTCCGCGTCGAAATTGTTGAACCCAAAAATGTCTATTTACTCAGTGAATATGCTACCCACGCGCTAACGGGTAGCCTTTATTGCCAAATTCTTCCCCTTCTAGATGGACAACACACACGAGCAGAAATAATTCAAAAACTCGATGGGCAAGTTCTCCCGGAACACTTTGATTATGTCCTCGATCGCCTAGATGAAAAAGGCTACCTCACCGATGCTGCTCACAGCCTAACCCGCGAAGCCGCAGCATTTTGGAGTCTGTTGAATGTCGATCCGCAACTCGTGAGCGATCGCTTACCCCAAACAAAAGTTTTCGTCACAACTATTGGTGCTGTTGACGCGCAAAATTTGATAGCAGCGTTGCAAGGGGTGGGAATTCCCGTTCATGAGGGAGCAGGGGAGGAAAAATTTGGCAGTAATTCCCTGTGGGTAGTTCTCACCGATGACTATCTTCAGCCAGAACTGAGCCGGATCAATAAAATCGCCCTGCAAACTCAGCAACCTTGGTTACTTATTAAACCAAACGGTGGGATACCCTGGTTCGGTTCCATCTTTACTCCCAAACAAACAGGTTGCTGGGAATGTTTAGCCCATCGGTTACAGGGCAATCGAGAGGTGGAAACTTCGATTTTACAACAACTTGGGAAGACGGGGAGTGGATGTTTCCCGACAGCTTTGGCTGGGTTGGCTTCGACAGAGCAAACAGCGATCGCACTTACAACTACTGAAGTTGCTAAATGGCTGGTGCAGCAGATTGTGCCAGAAGCGAAAATTCCGACTTTAGCTGGAAAAATCATTACTTTCGATCAAACGAATTTCACCCTGAAAACCCATTCCCTAACTAAGCGTCCCCAATGTCCTGCTTGTGGAAATCCCGATTTAGTTAGTCAACAAGTCAAAGGTGCGATCGCTCTCACCAGTCGCAAAAAGCTGTTTACTCAAGATGGCGGACATCGCGCATTTACACCAGACCAAATCTTAAAACGTTACGAACATCTAATTAGCCCGATTACTGGAGTCGTCAGTAGCTTAACGCGATCGTCCGATCCAGAAAACCCCTTTGTCCATACCTACAGTGCGGTTCACGCTTTTGGTTCCTCTTCTAGTTTGGGTAAATTGCGGAAATCCCTTGGTCACAAAAGCGGTGGTAAAGGTAAAACGGATCGCCAATCTCAGGCAAGTGGATTTTGTGAGGCGGTTGAACGCTATTCTGGTATTTACCAGGGTGATGAACCCCGAATCAAATCTAAGTTGGCTGATTTGGACGGTGCCATTCATCCGCAAGAGTGTTTGCTGTTTAGCGAAACTCAGTATCAAAATCGGGAGGAATTGAATAAAAAGGCGATCGTTGAACACGATTGGATTCCCAAACCCTTTGACGAAACCCAAACCATTGACTGGACACCCGTTTGGTCACTCACCGAGCAAACCCACAAATATCTTCCCACCGCCTTCTGTTATTACAATTACAAGCTCAATAAAGAACATCGCTTCTGTGCCGCCGATTCCAACGGCAACGCGGCGGGGGGAACCTTGGAAGATGCTATTTTGCAAGGATTTTTAGAACTTGCAGAGCGCGATAGTGTGGCAATTTGGTGGTACAATCGTCTAGGGCGTCCTGGTGTGGATTTAGCCAGTTTCAACGAACCTTATTTACTGGATTTACAAGCCTGGTATGCTACTCAGCAGCGAGAATTGTGGGTTTTAGATTTAACTACAGATTTGAATATTCCCGCATTTGCCGCCGTTTCTCGTTATACGAGTGGAGAACGGGAATACATCATTGCTGGTTACGGCGCACATTTGGATGCCAAAATTGCCATTTTACGAGCCGTGACGGAGGTGAATCAAATTGGTTGTAACCTACCAGAAAACCATCCCCCAAGCAATGCAGACTCGGCATTGAATTACTGGTTTACGGGAGCAGCGATCGCCAACCAACCCTATTTAGCACCTTCTCAAGCTCCTGCCAAACAAGCCACTGATTATACCCAGCAGTGGAGTGACGATATCCATCAAGATGTCTTGAATTGTGCAGACATTGTGAGAAAAGTCGGGCTAGAAATGCTGGTAATCAACCAGACTCGTCCTGATATTGGCTTACCTGTTGTCAAAGTTATTGTACCAGGTTTACGTCATTTTTGGTCACGTTTTGGGGCTGGAAGGTTATATGATGTGCCTGTAAAACTCGGCTGGCTCCCTGCATCTATAGCTGAAGACCAAATGAATCCTATGCCAATGGTGTTTTAATATGTCCGATACCTTCACCCTCTCCTTCCGTCCCGAAATTGTCCTTACCGATGAAAGCGATCGCTTGACGCTGCAATTTGCTACGAATAGCCTCACTCTGGATCGTCCCCAGCCAGGATTGCGATCGGCATTAGAACACCTAAAGCATTCTGCCCTAACCGCAGCCCAGCTAACCGCAATAGTAGTAGAAGCTGATGGTGTGGAAGACGGTTTAAACTTTGAAGCTGAGTTACAAAAGCTGATTAACCTGGGCTGGATTTGTCATTCTGTTTTACCGTTAGTAACCGCCATTGCGATCGCTACTGATTATCAATTAGTTTCTCCGGTTTTTGATTGGGATAAACTCTTAATCCTATCTCGATTTGCTTTTTTACGTCAGGAAAATCAACAATTCGTCTTAGAATCTCCCTTATCTAAAGCCAAAATTATTCTCCTAGATTGGCGTGCTGCCGCTCTAATTGGTAAACTGGCTCAGTCTGATTCGTCATTCAAGTTAGAGAATTTAGCAGATTCGCTGATTGATGTAGAAATAGTGCGATCGCTGATTCAATTGCTGATTGCTACTAAGATGATTTCCCTAGAACCAGAAAGTGAAGCGTTAGCAGAATGGCAATTTCACAATCTTCTATTTCACCGTCAAACTCGTTTACAGCGATTAGATGATGTGCGAAAATCGAAAATGCCGAGCTTCGAGGATCATGAGCGATCGCACTTTGTCAAGTCTCCCATGAGCAATCGAGTCATTTCCTTAGAGAAACCTCACCTAGAAGCGTTAGCCAAAACAGATATTTCTCTCACCCAAGCGATCGAATCTAGACAATCAATTCGTGAGTACGACAATCAGCCTATCACTGTTAACCAGCTGGGAGAGTTTCTATATCGCTGTGCCAGGGTGAAAGAGGTTTACACCCATGAGGAGGATATTATGAACGTTGGAGAATGTACAAAACGTCCTTATCCTTCCGCTGGTAGATTATACGAATTGGAAATTTATCCTGTGATTAATCGGTGCCAGGGATTGGATTCAGGATTATACCACTATCAGCCATTGTCTCATGCCTTGTATGCGATTGCCGATGGGAATCTTGAAGTTGAAGACTTAATTTTCGATGCCTGGAAATCAACGGGACAGCAAGATGCTCCCCAAGTGCTTCTGATTGTGACGGCTCGATTTGGGCGGTTGTTTTGGAAGTACTATGGCATCGGTTACGGATTGATTCTAAAACATATTGGTGTTTTGTTTCAAACATTTTATCTGGTTGCGACTGCGATGCAATTAGCTCCCAGTGCGATCGGTGGAGGAAATTCCGAACAGTTTGGCAAAATTGCCAATCTCAACGAGTACGAAGAGTCTTCTGTGGGAGAGTTTAGTCTCGGTTCACTCAAGCAAATAAACGACAATCCCTCCTAAAAGTTTCACCAATTGACCAACTTTATAACACTTAATTTAATCGATTACTTCTATGCCTGACCTTAATACCATTCCCGGTTTTGCTGCCCTGCAAGCTCTTACTCTGGGTGATTCTCGGATCAAAATTGCTGTTTTAGATGGGCCTGCCGATCTGGATCGTGCTTGTTTTCGGGGTGCAAACTTGAGCAAAGCCACAGCTTTTTGGCAAACAGATTTAGAGCCAATCGAGCCGATTTATATTGAAAGGGAACTTGAAATTAGGAAGTTGGGAGACAAAAAAAAGGCTTTAAAGAAAGCATTGAAGCAGAGCGAAAAGCAGAATCAGGATACAGCCCCAGTGCTATCCGTTGCTGAAGTGATGCCGTCGCGATCGCACCATCCCATTGCAACCATCTTCAATGCTGTATTAGAAAACACGGAAGCGCCTTTACTAGAACAATATCGCCAGTTAAAAAACTCCAAGCAACAGCAAACAACACTCAAACCAGAAATCCCCGCAGACATCGACTATCAAGCAGCAATTGAAGCATTAGAGGCAGAGATCGAGGCACTACAAAACTCAATTCCCAAGCCTATGAGCGATCGTCTCAATGGTGTCTTTCATGCAACAGGTATCTTTGGTACAATGTTCGGGCAACCCGGTTCCCCAGTGGAAGGAGTCGCTCCCTACTGCACCGCTATTAACATTCCCCTATTTGAAACCCCAACGAGCGATGAGGCACTTTCTCCCTTGAACCTAGCTCATGCCTTTAACCTGGCATTGGAACTGGGGGTAAACATTATCCATTGTGCTGCCTGTCATCCGACTCAAACCGGGTTTGCCCACGAAATGATTCAGAAAGCGGTGAAGCAGTGCCAAGATAATAATATTCTAATTGTGGCTCCATCAGGCAACAATAAGGGCGAATGGTTTTGCGCCCCGGCGATTTTGCCAAATGTCCTGGCAGTCGGGATGATGAAAGACGATGGGCAACCCGCCAACTACAGCAATTGGGGTGGACAGTATCAGAAACAGGGCATTCTAGCACCGGGTGAAAACATGGTTGCAGCACAACCCGGCACCGATGAACCGGCACGTCAAGAAGGAACCAGTTTGGCTGCACCTTTGATGACGGGTATCTCTGCATTGCTGATGAGTCTGCAACTGCAACGGGGTGAAAAACCCAATGCGGAAGCGGTGCGGACTGCTTTACTCAATAGTGCCATTAAGTGCGACCCCAAGGAAATTGAGGAACCCGATCGCTGTTTAGTCGGTAAATTAAATATTCCCGGAGCCTATCAATTACTAACTGGGCAGCTTTTACCCAACATTCAAGCCAGTGCAGTTGTCCTTCCACAAATTATTTTACCAGCCATCCCAGATAGTTCCAAATCTGCGGTAATAAGTGCCTCCCAACCTCTTAATGAGGTTTATAATTCTACCCCTACTCAACTCGTCACCGCTTCCGCCACACTTGCAGACATTGCCCCTGCTTCCTTATCTCCTTCTAACATCACCCCCAGTGCCGTCTCCAGCCAAGTCTACGCTCTCGGCAGTCTTGGCTACGATTTCGGCAGTGAAGCCCGCCGCGACACCTTCAAGCAACGGATGTCTGCGGTCAGCATGGATGGGATATTAATTCCTGCCAATCCCTACGATACCCGCCAGATGGTTAATCATCTGGAATTGAGTCCCACTGAAGGCAAATCTCTCATTTGGACACTGAATCAGGAACTCACACCCATTTACGCACTAGAACCCCAAAAGGCTTTTGCTAGTGAAATCTATGCTGTCTTTCAAATGCTGCTGGCTGGACAGATTCAGCCCGAGGAGAGCGATGATTATATCGAGCGAGTCAGCATTCCCGGCAATCTGACAGATCGCACCGTCGAACTCTTTTCCGGGCAGGTAGTTCCTGTGCTGGCACTGCCAAATATTAGAGGGATGTACGGTTGGCAAGTCAACGCCCTTGTGGAAGCAGCAGTTGCTACCGTCAGCCCTGAAGCCAGCGAATCTGAGAACGTGAGGATGCGGCGTTCCCTCAAGAGTTTCCTGCATCGTATCTACTATGACCTCCGCAACTTAGGACAGTTAGACCGCGATCGCGCCCTCAATTTTGCTGCTACCAATGCCTTTCAAGCTGCCTCCACTTTTGAGTCAGCCATTAATAGCGGCATGGGACTAGACAGCATTGAGATCGAAAAAAGCCCCTTTTGTCGCTTGAATAGTAATTGTTGGGACGTAATGCTGAAGTTTTTCGACTCCGAAAATAGCCGTCGCGCCAAAAAGGTATATCGATTCACAATCGACGTTGCCAATCTTATGCCAGTTACTTTAGGTGCAGTGCGATCGTGGTCAGTCCCACGTTAGGAATCGCGCATAACTTAGCTATTGGGACTTAGACAAAAAGTAGCCCGAAAAAACCATCAAACGTATATACAGAGAGATTTTGACCATTTTTTGAATTCAAAATTCACGCATTCAAAATTCTGTTAGGAATAAAAAAAATAATTTTGAATTAATTATTCTTCCCTACGGGACGCACTGGCGTTCGAGGTCATTGCCTCCCACTGATATCATGTCCGGGAGTGTAACCATAATAAAATAATCTTAGAGCCTTTGCGCGTTAGCGTCTTTGCGTGAGTTTTATTATGGGTGTGTAAGCGGACATCATATCATAAGTTTCTATTTGAAGAACTGTTTTTCAACTTAATATCTCATTAATCTCTGATTAATCTCTCAAAATTAAATAAAGTTGTATCTAAAGACGTAGAAAATGTCAGTCAAACACCGCAAATCGCAATTTATCTTTAAGCTTGATTTACTGCATCAAAGATTTGTGATACTTTGAGATTTAGTTGACTAAATTGCGGCGATACAACTAAATCATTACCAGAAAACTTACCTATCTCAGTGTAAGTTTTGTCAATCAGTTCTAAGATTAATATAGTCTGGGCTTCGGGGTCAATAATCCAATATTCAGGAATCCCACAATCTTGATACTGCGATCCCTTGGCGATAAAATCTCTATCTCGTTGCAATTCTTTGGGACTAACCACTTCAATCACCAGTAGAGGCGGTAGCATCTCTAAGCGAATAGTATTACGTTTTGCTAACTGCTGAATATGCTCTTGGCGAATAATTGTCAGATCGGGGTAACGGTTTCTAGGTTTTCCTCTCCCGGATTTCTCACAAAGGTTTAAACGATTAGCCCAAAACGCTTATGCCACTTAGACTTGAGGTAAAATACCCCGTTCACATACTGCTGTGATTCATGCAGTGTCTAAAACGCTCAAAATCTAAGCCTGATAAAGGTTTGGTCATAGCGATCGCAGCACTTGTGAGAAATTCGGGCTCTGACTTCCAGTTCTAAACCATGTCCTCGCACTCTTCAAAATCCATACAGGAGATTCATCAAGTGTTTCTCCATCTTCTTTTTGAACTGCACCGGCTTACGTCCTAGCTCCCAGTCGCTCAATTCTTCAAGGAGTTGCGCCGCCAGTTCTTCACCACCAGCGATCGCAGATTCCCGTAGCCTTTGCTCCAGATTTTGGTCATACTGTTGGATAAATTGCATTCGTAACAAGTTAAAAACAAATGCACTTTGTCAATATGCCCAAAGATATAAATTAATGTTTACGAGAATGATAATCACAGAGAATGCTAGGGAGAAGAGGTGAGAAACGCTCACCTCTCCTCCCGATAAGACGATTATTATTATCAAGACCTGCTCAAGGGTAAGATTTGCATCTGTGAAAAATCATGTGAAACTCTACTAGAGACAGGGATTTAAGTGAGGCGATCGCGCACAGAGCTATACCAATAAAACCGACTGTTGTCAAAAAAACCGTACTCTTGGATACATTTTTTAGAAAACTCCTTGAGCAACTCTAAATAAGCAAAACTAATTAATCATCTAAAAAGTTAAGGGGAAAGCGCCCACCAAAAGATAGTTCTGGATCTGTAGGGGAGCAATTTTTGTAAACTATGGAGGGAAAGAAGCAAAATTGAGGATTATTTAGTTTACTCTCAAACAAATGCTTGAATTTTTACGCCAATCAGTAGACCGCAACTATGGGGTAGCCTGCGAAGTTTATTTACCCTCTGGGTGATTTGGGTTGGTTTTTGGGGTTCATTAATAAATAAAACTTATCATAGAGCTAAGGCAATCAGCTTTTTTATATTCCCCAAAAAACGGTATCGTACACTACTATTTTTTAGCGATCGCAAAAGTTTTCGGTCTACTGA
>NZ_JAIVFV010000008.1 GCF_020829445.1 Nostoc sp. CHAB 5836 | reverse complement strand
CTTAAGGGGTTAAACCAGTGTCGTTTAGATAGTTACCGACCTCTAACATTGTCGTTCGCGCAGCGTCTCCCCTTGGGAGAAGCTAACTTTACTGGAGTAGCAAGGCAATTCCCGGCATACAGGGAAGTGGATAAGTACTACTCCTCTACTTATCCAACCCCGCAAGGGGGACAGCGATTGAAATCGCCTGCGCCTTACCCCCATGCATGAATGCAGGGGCTTCCACGGCGCGAGAACTTTGGTGAATCCAATTCCAATCAAATTTGCTGACTTTGTAGACAGATATACACAGAGCGAACAAGCGACAGTAGAAAAAGTGGAATAAATGAAAAAAAAGGCACAAGAAAATGGTGTTTCTCATTTGTATCTTTGCCTGCTTCATTACAGCAAAGGTGAGCAAGTACTGATTGTTACAGATACAACTCTAGCGTATGAAGCTTGGTTAAATCCTTTATGAAAGTGAGTGCAAATATAGTTCTAGGTTCCGAGTGGTGAGTGGAGCTCCTCCCTCGGTAGTTATTACTCATTGCTCAACAATAAAAAGTACTGAATCTGGTTACAAAAAATTTTATCTTATTTCTAGAATATGCCAACCCAAGTTGTTCAACCTCAACCTCTAACAAATACTTCTTCAAATTTTACTCAATTTTGGGAGAATGTAAAAGCGATCGCTGGCCCTTACTGGTATCCAACCTCGCCAGGAGAAAGAGCATTTTCAGACGTGATTCGCGTATGGGGAATGCTCGTTCTGTTGGTTTTATTAATAATTGCACTTGTAGGTGCAACTGTTTTTAATAGCTTCGTTAATCGTTACTTGCTTGATATCATTATTGAAGAAAAAGATTTAGATAAGTTTATTAAAATATTAATCCTTTATGGCATTGTCCTAATTTTAGTAACGCTTTTGGTAGGATTTTCTAAATTTCTTAGAAAACAAATAGCTCTCGATTGGTATCAATGGCTGAATAATCAGATTATATCAAAATATTTAAGTGAGCGAGCCTATTATAAAATCAACTTCAAATCTGATATTGATAATCCAGATCAACGTCTATCTCAAGAAATCGAACCGCTTGCAAGAAATGCTCTCAGTTTTTCAGCTACTTATCTAGAAAAAGTGCTGGAAATGATAGCTTTTTTAATAATTCTTTGGTCAATTTCTCAACAAGTTGCAGTCATATTAATTGCTTATACTATCATCGGCAATTTAATTGCTGTTTACTTAAGTCAAGAATTAATTAAGATTAATCAAGAAGAACTTGAATCTAAAGCCGATTATAGTTATTGTTTAACTCATGTTCGTAATCAGGCTGAGTCTATAGCTTTTTTCCAAGGAGAAAACCAAGAATTAAATATTATTGCCCGCAAATTTAACCATCTAGTAAAAGATGCCCAACGGAAGATAAATTGGGAGAGAAATCAAGACCTTTTTAAGAGAGGATATCAGGCCGCTATACAAATATTTCCATTTATAGTACTTGGGCCGTTAGAGCTAAGAGGCGAAATGGAGTTTGGAGAAGTTACTCAAGCAGCTATAGCCTGCAATCTATTTGCTAATGCTTTAGCTGAATTAATCAATGAATTTGGGACTTCTGGACGATTTTCTAGTTACGCTGAACGTTTAGCTGAGTTTTCAAATGCCTTAGAAGTTGTTACCAAACAACCAGAGAACGTTAGTACCATTAAAACAATAGAAGAAAACCATATCGCTTTTGAGGATGTCACTTTACAGACGCCCAACTATGAACAAGTGATCGTCGAAGATTTATCGCTGTCTGTTCAACCAGGAGAAGGTTTATTGATTGTCGGCCCCAGTGGTGGAGGTAAAAGCTCTCTATTGAGAGCAATCGCTGGTTTGTGGAATGCGGGTACTGGTCGTCTGGTGCGACCTCCTTTAGAAGAAGTCTTATTTTTACCCCAACGTCCCTATATAATTTTGGGGACTTTGCGTGAACAGTTACTCTATCCCAATACAAATCGTCAAATGACCGACGCAGAACTTAAAGAAGTTTTGCAACAAGTCAACCTGCAAAACTTGCTGAGTCGAGTTGATAGCTTCGATACAGAAGTTCCTTGGGAAAACATCTTATCACTGGGAGAACAACAACGCCTAGCATTTGCACGAGTATTAGTTACTCGTCCAAGTTTCACTATATTAGATGAAGCAACCAGTGCTTTGGATTTAAAAAATGAAGGTAATTTATATGAACAATTACAAAAGACTAAAACAACTTTTATCAGTGTAGGACATCGAGAAAGTTTATTTAATTATCATCAATGGGTTCTGGAACTTTCACAAGATTCCACTTGGCAACTTCTCAGCGTGCAGGATTATCAGCAGCAAAAAGTAAAAAAAATTGTTACTAGTACCTCTGACAATGCTCTAATCACAATAAATGATTTTTATAAGAATCAACCCCAAACTCAACTAGAAAAAGGGGTAGTAACAGAAACAATTGAAGGGTTTTCTCATAAAGAAATGCAGACATTAACAGACTATTCACTTGGCACTGTTAGAAGCAGAGCAAGCCAAGGCAGGTCTCTTACTACTAAAGATGGCTCTACCTATCGTTACAACAAAGACCCCAAAGTTTTGAAATGGCTGAAAGTTTAGCGGTTACTCATGCTTTTTAGGTAAAAATTTTGGGACTTTTGAATTATAAAGACGCAACACCTTTTGAGAAAAAGTCAAACTGATCCTTCAAGAAACACTAGTCATCTTCTATAGGACTCCTATTTGATTTTTGAACAAGACTAAGAGATAATGCGAAGAGGGATACAAGTCTAATAGTAAACAATGATAAGCCCGTATTTACAAGCTGCGACACTTGCGGGGTAAGTGTCGCGGCAACATTCAACAGAGGGAACTGCACTTAATGCGATCGCGCTCACTACAAGATTTTTACGATAAGTTTGTGAAAAAGGTCATTTTCATGTTTTCCCAAGCCCTGATTTTTCCGTTAGCTATTTTCATTAACCCTGAGCTATTGAGAATGAGGCTGTGAAAAAAGTTACGCTTTTTCGGGGCTTGATGACTTCCCGTGAAAAGTCAGTACTCTTGTGAGGATCAATGTGATGCTAACTAAAAAGCAAAGACAACTAATTACTTATGAGTCTATTACCATTTATGAAAGAAATTATCAATTACCTATTGTAAATAATTCAAAATTTCAAAAAGCTCAAAAAAAAATTAAAGAATGTCAAGTATTAATTAAGCAAGGTATTAAATATAATTCTTCTTTATTCGGAATAATTAAACGAAAACAGGAAATTAGTCAAGGAGAAATTTTTAGCTTAACTAAATTGTTAATTAAAGATTATATTCAACTTATTGATTTCATAAAAAATTATCAAGAGAGTTATCAAGATTTTTTGTTGAAATTTACTGATGACTGGAAACATTTATTTACTCAAAAATATCTGGAAATTAAAAATCTAAATGCGGAGATAAATAAACTAGAAATAAAAAATCATCATCATCCTCAAATTGTTGAAAATTTAAAATGGGAAAAGCAAGAAAATCTCAAATCAATTTTACTTTTGAGTAATACTAACTTTTTGATGCTAGAAAAAGTAAAATTCCTAACTGAAGGAATTAAAACTTTAGGAGAAGATACTAAAAGTCAAAAGCAAAATATTCAGCAAATACATGAAGAATTAGAATTATATAAAGAGGTTTATGAATATCAAACAAAAGCCATAAAAGTTCGTAAAGAAATAGCGAAAATAGCTAAGACAGTAATCAACTTTGAAGATTATTTTACTCCATTTCAATCTTTAATAGATGAAATAGTAAAATTAGATGCAAACTTTTATGCAACTGTGGAGGAAATTAAAAACCTAGCAAATAATACTTTAAATTTTCAGTCCAATTTATCAACAATACAAGATATTGAGACCGTTTCTGGTAATATTATCAATTTATTAGTAGCAAGTTATGATAAAAGAGATAGATTGAAAGATGCTTTTTTGGAGTCTAAATTATTAAATTTGCAAATTCATAACTTGGATTGTAGTGATGATAATATTCCTTTAAATCAAGCAATTTACTTAATATCTAATTATATGTCTACTCAACTGGTTGATCAAAGGAAAGTACTAGGGACAGAAGAAAACAAAATTATTTATAAAAATTCTACACTTTCTCTTGAAAAAACAGAGTTGATAAAACAAAATAATAATGATATTAACTCTGCAAAAGAATTTGACAACAAGAAAAATATTGATAATAGTCAACTGCAAAGTCTCCTGGCACAATCAAAGTGGAAAGAAGCTGATATTGAAACCGCTAAATTAATGCTACAAGTTATAGGAAAGAATTATTGGAATGAAGTTTATAAGGAAGATATTCTTAACTTTCCTTGTGAATGTTTCCATAGCATTGAGCAACTTTGGCAACAATATAGTTATGGTTATTTCGGCTTCAGTGTTCAGCAAAGTATCTGGAGCGAAATGGGTGGTCAAGTAGACTATGAAACAGAAAAGAGACTTGGTGATTGCCTTGGTTGGCGAAAAGAGGGAAACTGGTTAGATTATGAGCAACTAACTTTTAAATTATCCCCTATGACACCGATGGGACACTTACCAGCCAAATGGTTACACTATGACCAACATAGCTTTGACTTATCTGCAAAATCATCTACAGAAGACCTTTCAATGGCAGCTTGGCGGGTAAAGTCTTGGTTAGTTTGGCAGATGCACTTATTCTTTTCTCGTGCAAAAAGTTGTCACGAAACTTTCATAATACGTTAATTGCACATTTGTTAATAGTAGTAGCCAAAGTAATTTAATTGGTAGTTACGTAGGCGTAGCCCCCAATCAAGGGAGGAAACTAAGTACAGAATTTCACAAGTTCGTAGCGCTATTAAATCTCGCAAATCCTTACTAATAGGTCGCTCAATTCGTCACGGATTTATGAAATGCTGTACTAAGCGATGCCTGCGGCGGGCTATTCGGCGTCGCCCTCACTCGATTCTTAGAGGATAAGTTAAACTCTTGGGGTACAATTCCAGCAGAATCCAATAAATGAAACTCTTTACAATTGGTGACAGTATTTCTCAAGGCTTTATGTCTTTGGCAGCAGCCCGAACAGACCTTTGTTTTTCAACTTTGATTGCTAAGTCAATGGGGCTAAAAGTTGGTGCTGAATATCTGTATCCTGAATGGTTGGTGGGCGGACTACCAGCCAATATTGAGAAGATTCTACGGCGTTTGGAGAAAAAATATGGCTCAGATATCAATGCCCTAGATTGGCTGACCATATTACCAACTCTTGAGGGGGTACTTGATGAAGCTGAAGATTACTATGAACGGCAAGGAGGTAGTGCTGAACAGCGTTATCCAGGAGGAATTGAATTCTTCCATAATGTAGCAATTCAGGGCTTTGATGTTGCTGATTCTTGGATGATCACGCCCAAGGTTTGCAAGGATCAAATTAAACTTAGTAATGACAAAGGAGAGGCTAAGGATGATTTCTTCGGTCTGCCCAATGCTGTCTTCTACCGGACTGCACTTAAAGTTCTCAACCCATCTTTAAATCCTATTTTTGACAACCATAGCCAACTTGGTTGGTTGAAGCACCATACAATCGCTCCAGGGGGAGTTGAGAATTTAATTCTCTGGTTGGGAGCAAACAATGCACTTGGAACTGTAATCGGTTTAGAAATTAATCAAACTCCCAATGACCCAGATCATATTCTCAAAAACCCAAGTCAAGATCCCAAATCATTTCGTGAGGTAAGAGAAAAATGGAACCTGTGGCATCCCAAGGATTTCAAGGTTGAATATCAAGAATTGCTTGATCGGGTTGATGCAATCATGCAAAATAACACCAACCCCGATTGGAATGTTTTCATTGGAACAGTACCGTTTGTAACTATTGCGCCATTGGCAAAAGGCGTAGGCCCAACCACTGAAATTCACGTGCCCGGAGAGGAGAAACCTTTAACTTACTACAAATACTACACCTATTTCCCTTTTGAAGAGGATACGGTTAGAGAAACCGGAACCCTATACCTGACCCTACAAGATGCCGTTTACATTGATGACTGTATTCGCACATACAATAAAGTAATCAAAGAACTGGTCAATAGTAAGAACAGTCAGCAAGATCAACCACGTTATCACATTGTTGATCTTGCCAATGCCTTACAACAAATTGCCTTCAAGCGAAATGCTGGACAGGTGCAGTATGAATTCCCAGAATACTTCAAGTTTGTCTATCCCCAAGTCAACACCAAATACTACCACGCAGATACTGCTGGGCGACTACGACAAGGTGGACTATTTAGTTTGGATGGCATTCATCCGTCTGCCATCGGCCAAGGGCTGATTGCTTATGAATTCCTCAAAGAGATGAAAAAAGTTGGAGTTGTTGATAGCATCGAACTAGATTGGAAGTCGATCTTTTCTAGCGATCAACTTTATTCCCAACCTATTACTTTGATGCATGAGTTTTACGATAATAAAGAATTTGCTGAAACCATGATCAAGCTGTTCGGCAGAAATCCGCTCGCCAGAAACCCAGCCATGACTAGAAGACTTGGTTAAGCTAAGAAGCTTAAGTCTCCACTGCTCAAGTTAACAGATAGAGATAATGTTGGCTAGGCATCTAGCCTAAAAATGTAGTAACCGTTCAGGGGGTAGAAGGGCGATCGTAAAAATAGCAACCAAAATGTGGTTTCGCACCTTCAACAGCGATCCTAGCCTCGACAACAGTGCGGCTGATTTAACGTATCGCGGCAGTCCCTACCCTCAACTCTCAGTAGGGTAGGGACTGCCGCGGCAATCTCTTGATAGGGGAAAAGTCGGTCTACCTCATCTAAAGCGATCGCTAGAGGTTTATCGCCTGGTAACACATATCTTTCAAAACATTTTCTGCACTTAATCTTGCTGTTGTGATGGCTTTTAGCCCAATATTCCTCTACTTGTTGAACCAAATCTAGTTCAAGGGCGATACTAGTCATGAACCACTGCAAAAAATTATCTAAGTTGTTGAAATCTTCTTTGTTCGCATACCGCAGATTTAAAAATTTATGCAAGTTCACTCAGAACTAGTTGATTCTGGTGTTTGTGTCAAACGTGGTGAATGAGTTAGCCGCCAACGCCTAAAGCTATAGACAAGAGCAACAAAAATTAACAAATAGGGACTGTAAACAATTAACCAAATACCCACCTTGAGTAAGCGAACGGAAAATGCACTCAAAGAATGGGTAGAGTTGTTCCAAGTTTCCTGAACTTGCAAACCAAAGGCAGGTTGTGGACTGGTGCTAGAAACTGCTGCTTGTAGGTTCAGGGTAATAGTGGAATATGCAACTTGATTTTGTAGGTTTTTGAGTTGGGCATTAATTTGTTCTATCGTTTGTCGGACATTACTCAATTCTTGAGCAACACTAAGCACATCTCTAACAGAACCCGCTCGATCCATAATTTTTTGCAAACTGGCTTCAGTTTTCTGCAAATTAGTTAATCTAGCTTGGAAATCCACCAAGCGATCGCCCACATCTTCCGCCGTGATATTACGACTATCCACAGTGCCTAATTTAGCTAATTCTTCCAAGGTAGATTCCAGTCGGTTCTCTGGTATCTGCAATTGTATTGTTGCTGTGTAACGCGGGTTGTCGTTTTTAGGTTGTAGTTGTTTCAATCCAATCAAATCCCCTTGCTGTTTATTGATAATTTGGGAAACAGCATCAATAGTCTGAACTACAGAGTTGACAGTCAAAGACATTGCTGCCTTTTTGATCAGTTGGGGACGAGAACGGGCTATTGGTGCAGCTTCCGCCTTTTGGGAAATACTCCTTTCATTAGCAGGTGCAGATGCTGGATTTGCCCCGCCATCAGCTGCAATTGGAGGTAAAGCCTTATTTGTTGACTGATGAGAAGAGGCGCAACTAGTAAAAATCACCCCTCCTAATAATGCACTTATAAATAAACCAGATGTGCGCAATAATTTAGTCGAAGCGTACATAATCTACCCTCAGATGGATGAAGTTAATCCCAGTATTGCTGAAGAAAAACTCAAAGCCAGTATTGTTGCGATTTATGTAACAGGGTTTGTCATTGGTCATTGGTCATTGGTCATTAGACACCTGGTAGAAATTAAATATGCGTTACCCATAACCCTTGTAGAGACGTAGCAGTGCTACGTCTCTACATTATTCTTTTTCACCAGATCTCTATTGGTCATTGGTCATTAGTCATTAGTTATTTTCCTCATCTCCCTCATCTTCCTCATCTCCCCTGAGTTCAAAAGAATAAATTCAATGTCTCATAGTTCATCTGTGGTTACTCAATTTAAGGTACAATCGTAAGCCTGCCAATTAATGATGCTTGCTGACAGGAGATGCTTCTATGGCCCGGATGTATTATGACGAAGATGCCAATTTAGACCTTTTGGCTGGAAAAACTATTGCCATCATCGGGTATGGTTCCCAAGGTCATGCCCACGCTCTCAATCTCAAAGATAGTGGTTTGAATGTGATTGTGGGGCTATATCCGGGTAGTAAGTCAGTCGCAAAAGCCCAAGCGGCTGGGTTAACTGTGAAAAATGTTGCAGATGCTGCTAATGCTGCTGATTTCATCATGATTTTGTTACCTGATGAAGTCCAAAAAACGATTTATAAAAACGAGATTGAACCCAATCTCCAAGAAGGCAATGTGTTAGCCTTTGCCCACGGGTTCAATATTCACTTTGGGCAAGTTGTACCACCATCTAACGTAGATGTGGTGATGGTAGCACCAAAAGGGCCAGGGCATTTGGTACGGCGGACTTATGAAAGTGGTGAAGGTGTACCAGCATTATTTGCAGTTTATCAAGATGCTAGTGGTCAGGCACGCGATCGCGCTATGTCATATGCTAAAGGTATCGGTGGTACTCGTGCTGGCGTTCTCGAAACAACTTTCCGCGAAGAAACCGAAACTGATTTATTCGGCGAACAAGCAGTATTGTGCGGTGGTTTGAGTGCTTTAATCAAAGCTGGATTTGAAACTTTGGTAGAAGCTGGTTATCAACCAGAATTGGCTTATTTTGAATGTCTGCATGAAGTCAAACTGATTGTTGACTTGGTTGTGGAAGGTGGTTTAGCTAAAATGCGCGACAGCATTTCTAATACGGCTGAATATGGCGATTATACCCGTGGGCCGCGGATTGTCACTGAACAAACTAAAGCTGAAATGCAGAAGATTCTCAGCGAAATTCAATCTGGACAATTTGCACGGGAATTTGTTCTGGAAAACCAAGCTGGTAAACCAGGATTTACCGCCTTACGTCGTAAAGAAGCTGAACACAAAATTGAAGAAGTTGGTAAAGATTTACGCGCTATGTTTAGCTGGTTGAAAAAGGCTTAAGCACAGGGCTATTTCATTCTCATCTAACCCGCCTGAGAATGAATTCACCTCTCTTATAGCGAAAGTAGTCTAAAGACTACTTTCGATGACGCCTAGGCGTAGCCCAACCTAAGCATCGTAGTGTGAAAAATTGTGTTTTTCAGCCTGATTTTGTCGAAATAATTCAGTATTATTGCTTATTGACAAATAATTGTTCATCTTAACTTGTCACCAATGACCTCTCCCCAACCTTCCCCTTAGCATCTACCGTGTATACACAAGTCGGCAGACCTCTCCCCAAACCCCTCTCCGAGGCGGAGAGGGGCTTTGAAGATTGACTTCGGGTTGGGGCTGTTCTTGTTAGGTCTGAGAGCGGTTTGAGCAAAATAAGTCACTTGTGTATACACCGTAGCCCCTTAGCATCGGGGTGGGTGGGGTATTTTTGTACCTCACCAACTTGAAATCTGCTGCAATATAATGATTTTTTTAGTTTGACTATGTTGATTTTGTGTCATTACTAATAGACGACTTAATAGTTATATCCTCAATAAAGCTCATAGGAAATATAATTCGGGGCTTCTTAGTAGGAGGATTTAGTGTGTTAAATACTCTGTCCCAAAATCCCTGAATACCATAATTTCCATTGAAACAAGTATGATGAAGATCATGAAAATCTGATGGAATGAAAAATATTGACAAAGAACTATGACCTTCTAGGTTGTAAATATTGCCTATAACGCTCCATGCACATAGTTGAGTGATGTCATATCCAAATATAAAAATAGGCAAAACGTCAGTGATCGTAACAATAATATATTCAACAAAACTTTTATGCCCAGCAACAAAACTTGATGAGTCACGAAACTCATGATGTTTAAGATGGATTTTTTGCAATAATCTTGTGTGCAAGAGACGATGGGCAACATAAAAACAGAAATCAGCAGCGACTATTCTCATCAAGAACCATCCAAGGTTTAAGAGTAAGCTATTTCCTCTATGAACTTCGGGAGCTAAGTATAGAATTATTAATGCTGATATAAAAGCTTTGATTTCTCCTGCAATAATGCCTTTGAAAGTAAATGAAGGAAATGGTTGATTTTTGACTTTGTTGACCCTTGCACTCAGCTTATTCTTCAAAATATCGTTGCTTTTGATTCCTTTTTCAATGAGAAGGCCAATACTATAAAATGAGATAGAACCAACGACCCAGTACAACAGCACCTGCGTTATAAAGTTAATCTCGATATTGTTTAAAAGCAAATAGAATACTTGCTGAACAATTGTGCAACTAATAGCGATCTTTAGATAAAATTCAATCTCGAAACAGAAGTTCAAAATTTTTTGCATCTCTGTAACCTTATAGTATTGAATGACTTAGTTTAGAATAAAATTCACAATAAATTACATAATAAATTGCAATTTGTCCAATAGATTCAATTCTAATCATCCGAGGGTGATTTCACTTTCTTTGCCACCGGCTCTAGTTTCGCCTATCCCCATTGTTTTTTGACATCCCTGAGAAGAAGTTGCGCCAACTTTTGGATTCAGTGCAAAATCTGGTCAATCATCCGGTTAGCTTGAGAAGCATAACCGCCGCCAAATAAATTGAAGTGATTCAAAATGTGATATAGGTTGTAGAGAGTTTTTCTCTGCTCATAGCCTGCATCCAAAGGAAAAACTTGGTTGTAACTTTTATAAAATCCTGCTGGGAAACCACCAAATAATTCTGTCATAGCGATATCAACTTCGCGATCGCCAAAATAAGTTGCAGGATCAAATATCACCGGTTCTCCTGACGCTGTACACCCAGCATTTCCCCCCCATAAATCGCCATGTACTAAAGAAGGTTGCACCTGATGATCCGCCAATAGTTTAGGAATAGCCGCCAGTAACTTATCTTGTTTGGGAAAATTACCTCCCCCCCGCCTTGCTAGCTGAAATTGATAACCCAGCCGATGCGTAACATAAAATTCTACCCAGTCTACTGTCCAAGTATTGATTTGGAGTGTGGAACCAATAGTATTGTTAATTTTCCAACCAAAACCTTGACTGCTGCTAGCTTTATGCATCGCCGCCAACTTCCGCCCCATCTCTCCCCACGAATTGCTGTCACCGCCGCCAAGTTCCAACCATTCCAGGACGATGTAGCTAGAATTCGCAGCTGTACCCCAGCAAATTGGTTTGGGAACGCGAATACTAGCCGTTGCGATCATTTGCTGTAAACCCAAAGCCTCAGCCTCAAACATGGCGACTTGGGATGCAAGATTTTGCTTGACGAAGTAGGTGATCTCACCATCAGAGACAGCATAACCTTGGTTGATGCACCCGCCACCAACCGATCGCCGTTGCTGACTCTGAAATTTTTCGCCAGTCACCTGGCTGATATGTGCGTCGATTTGAGTCCACATGATTAACCCTCTTTTATTACTCTGAAAAAATAAAATATTTGTAGGTTGGGTTGAATTTTAGTGTTACCCAACAAAATTAAGGATTCTTGCTGTTGGGTTTCGTTCCTCAACCCAACCTACGCCTAAATTTATAAAAACTAATCATAAACATTGGTTTCTGACTTTTATCTCGTGAGAGTCATGAATCAATTCAAAATTCAAAATTCAAAATTACAGCGATTTTCATGTATTTGAACCACAATTATGAGACCTAACCCCCAGCCCCTTCCCTACAAGGGAAGGGGAGAAAATCAAAGCCTCTATCATAGTAGGAGAGAGGTCTATTTGTGGTTCAAATACATAAAAGAGTGTTAAATTTGGGAGTTAGAAGTGAGGAGTCACAATCATAGCATTTTACTCCCAACTCCCAACTCCCAACTCCCAACTCCTAACTCCTAACTCCTAACTCCTAACTCCCAACTCCTAACTCCTAACTCCCAACTCCTAACTCCTAACTCCTAACTCCTAACTCCTAACTCCTAACTTTAATTTACGGCTTGACAAAAACTACACCATAAGCATTTGAGGAAAGATAGTCTTTAGCTGCTTGCATCAAGTCTGTTGCATTTTGGCTCTGAATCATCACTGGGTAATTAAAGGCGGGTTCCAAATCTCCCACCAAAGATTGATAGTAACCATACAACCCAGAGCGATCGCTTGGTGTTTCATTGCCAAAAACATATCTGTTAGCTACTCGCCGCCGTACACGGTCAATTTCTGATTCTGTTACCAACTCTGTTTGTAGTTTGCCAATGTGTTGAGCGATCGCATCTTCTACAACTGATAAATTTTCCACTGCACATTTAGCTGAAATATAAAACGTCCCTTGTAGCTGATTGCTCATGTTACTCACAGAAATTGAAGATACTAATCCCCGTTCTTCTCGTAAATCCCTCACCAGTCTTGATGTCCGTCCGTGTCCCAAAATTCCTGCTAAAACATCCAATCCATATGTGCGATCCAACTCGGTCATTCCTGGAACCCGCCAAACCATCACTAGTCTTGCTTGTTGCAGACTTTCATCGATAAATTCTCGACGGACAATTTCTGTAAATGGTGACTCAGGAATTAGTCGGGAGTGGGGAATGGGGATAAGGGATAATGGGGAGTGGGGAGTTTTAGTGGCTTTTGTAAATCCTTCCGCAACAGTTGCAATTAACTCTTCCACGGGCAAATTACCCACAGCTACGGCAGTAATTGACTGGGGTTGATACCAGTTAGTATGAAAATCTCGCATCTGCTGGGGTTTAAGTTCGGCAATCACCGATTCTGGCCCCAATACTGCACGACGATAGGGTAAATGATCAAAAGCTGTCTCCATCGCCCGCCGAAATGTCCGCCGTTGGGGATTATCCTCTGAACGCCTAATTTCTTCTAAAACTACCAATCGCTCACGTTCAAAGGCATCATCAGGAATACTCGCATTCGATACTACATCTATTTGTAGTGGCGCAAGCTCGGCAAAATCTTTGGGCGCAGTCGTTATATAGTAATGAGTATAATCTTGGCTAGTAGCGGCATTGGTAACAGCACCCCGTTCTTCAATTCGACGTTCAAACTCGCCGCTAGCTAGTCGTTCTGTTCCTTTAAAAATCATGTGTTCTAAAAAGTGAGCCATGCCGTTAATGGCATCAGCTTCTACAGCAGAGCCAACTTTAATCCATAAGTTGAGGTTTATGGCTTCAACTGGCATTTGCTCGGCAATGATTGTCAAACCATTGGGCAACTGGTGCAGCGTTGGGGCATTGAGACTAGTAAATTTCCGCAGGGTTGAGGTCATTGCTACTTGTGTGAGGAGCTTTGTTACTCCTTATATCTTATCTGCGACTCCAAATAAGCATTGCGATCGCATCAGGAAGTGACGCAAAGAAGAATTTTCCCGCCTGTGGGTTAGTTGACACTGTAAAATTATGAATAGCAATATTAAGAATTATAAATATAAATGTCAATGTCCAGCATTTCTCTTGACAAAAGTAAATCTCGTGTAGTAATTATCGGTGCAGGAATAGGTGGACTGACTACTGGAGCATTATTAGCTCATAGAGGTTATAGCGTCTTAATTTTGGATCAAGCTCTTGTACCGGGAGGCTGTGCTTCGACGTTTAAACGCCAGGGGTTTACCTTTGATGTGGGAGCAACTCAGGTGGCGGGGTTGGAACCAGGGGGAATTCACCACCGCATTTTCTCAGAATTGTCAATAGATTTACCCCAAGCAACGCCTTGTGATCCTGCTTGTGCGGTGTATTTACCTGGGGAAAGCACACCCATCAACGTTTGGCGCGATCAAAAGAAATGGCAAGAGGAACGACAAAAACAGTTTCCTGGTAGCGAACCGTTTTGGCAGTTGATGGCAACTTTATTTAATGCCAGTTGGGAATTTCAAGGGCGCGATCCGGTGCTACCACCACGTAATTTATGGGATTTGTGGCAGCTAACGCAAGCGGTGCGTCTCAGTACATTAATTACTGTACCCTTCACCTTGTTTACGGTAGGAGATGCTTTACGGTTATGTGGACTGGGTAATGACCGACGACTAAGAACTTTTTTGGATTTGCAACTGAAGCTATACTCCCAGGTGGATGCAGACGAAACAGCATTGCTATATGCAGCCACAGCGTTGAGTGTATCCCAATTGCCCCAAGGATTGTTTCACCTCCAGGGAAGTATGCAAGTATTAAGCGATCGCCTGGTACAATCTTTAGAAAGAGATGGCGGCAAACTATTGATGCGCCACACTGTAGAACAAATCAAAGTAGAAAACGGTAAAGCTACTGCTGTTGTCATTAGAAATCAGAAAACTGGCGAAGTCTGGACAGAAGCAGCCGACCACATAGTTAGTAACGTCACCGTGCAAAACTTGGTGCAATTATTGGGAGAACAAGCGCCATCTGGTTATAAAAACAGAGTGGAAAAACTACCCCAAGCATCGGGCGCTTTTGTAGTGTATTTAGGTGTAGACGCCAGTGCTATTCCACCTGGGTGTCCTCCCCACCTGCAATTTCTCTACGATGCTGATGGCCCCATTGGCGAGAATAATTCCCTATTTGTTTCTGTTAGTCATCCTGGAGACGGTCGCGCACCAGAGGGGAAAGGGACAATTATCGCTTCTTCATTTGTCGATCCAGCACCGTGGTGGGAGACTGATGATTATGAAGGACTAAAAGAAAAGTTTACCAAAGAAGCGATCGCACGTCTTGCCGAATATTTTTATCTCAAACCAGAAACGATTATTTATCAAGAAGCCGCCACACCCCGCAGCTTTGCTCATTTCACAGGGCGCGATCGCGGTATAGTTGGCGGTATTGGTCAAAGAATACCCACCTTTGGCCCTTTTGGCTTTGCCAATCGCACACCCATCGAGCATTTATGGTTAGTTGGTGACTCCACCCACCCCGGCGAAGGTACTGCTGGGGTGAGTTATTCGGCGCTAACGGTAGTTAAGCAAATTCAAACTCTTCCTTGATTGACAAGCAACTCATACTTGTAACCGATGGCAAACAGGACACAAAACTGATGAAATAAGGTTAGTGTTGCGAACCCGGAGTAATGACAGACAGCGTTTTAATTATTGGTGGACGAGGGCGCATTGGTAGCAGTGTAGCTGATGATCTAGCTACACATACGCAGGCACAAATTACGATCACTGGGCGTTCTGCGGAGTTTGGTAGGGCTATTAGCTTGTCTTCAGGAGGACAAGTGCAGTTTTTGGTATTGGACTTAGCAGAAGTTGACAAATTGCGAGATGCGATCGCAAACTCTAACTTAGTCATTCATTGTGCTGGGCCATTTCACTATCGAGATACTAATGTTCTTGAAACCTGTATTGCTCAAGGCGTTAATTATCTAGATGTCAGCGACCATCGTTCCTATACTAGCAAGGCTCTCAATTATCATGAACAAGCTGCCGCGGCTGGTGTAACGGCAATTATTAATACTGGTATTTTCCCTGGTATTTCTAACAGCATGGTACGTCAAGGTGTCGAACAATTTGATCAACCAGAAAAGATCCATTTAAGTTATTTAGTTTCGGGTTCTGGCGGTGCTGGTACTACAGTCATGCGGACAACTTTTCTGGGGTTGCAGTATCCTTTTGAGACTTGGATCGATGGAAAATGGCAAATAGTCAAGCCTTATAGTCAAAGAGAATTAGTTGAGTTTCCGCCTCCCTATGGACGCAGTGGAGTTTACTGGTTTGATATGCCAGAAACCTTTACACTACCCCACGCCTTCCCATCAGTGAAAACTGTCATTACTAAGTTTGGCTCTCTTCCTGATTTTTACAATCATCTAACTTGGATTGCAGCACACGTTTTTCCTAAGTGGTTAATGCAACGTCGTTACACGATTGAATTTCTATCTCATGTCAGCCATTTTATGACAGATCTCACTAACAATTTTAGTGGAATTGGGGTAGCAGTTCGTTCAGAAGTTACAGGGCAAAAAAATGGTGAAACAGCCGTTTATTGTTCAACAGTAGTCCATGAGAATACAGCCGTAGCTTCTGGTTATGGCACTGGTAGTATTGCCCAATTATTACTAGAAGGTAAACTCAATAAACCAGGTGTTTTTCCCGTCGAAGAAGCACTACCAACAAATTTATTTGAAGATGTAATGCAAAATAGAGGAATTAAAATTAATCACACTTGGTTATAGCTTAATAGCTTGGGTTTAAGAGAATCTTTTAAGCGAAAAATTAACTAATTTCTGGAGTTTAAGTCCCCTGGCTAGCCCCAAGGGGGAAGGACGCAAAGAGGAGGAAGAAATGCTTAACCCAACTGTATTGGCCCAGAAGCAAGCCTGACAATTCACGTTATGTGGAAAACTCCACCAAAAACCTAACCCCCTTCCCGCATCGGGAAGGGGGAAATTCAAAGTCTCTCTCCTTAAAGGAAGAGAGAAATAGAAGTGAGGTTTTCCAGATGACCTGAATTGTCAGACAAGCAAGCTTCGCGCAGCGTCTGTCTGCGACACGCGCAAGGGACGTAGAGACCCGGATTTCTCACAAAGGTTTAAACGATTAGCCCAAAACGCTTATACCACTTAGACTTGAGATAAAATACCCCCTTGACATACTGCTGTGATTCGTGCAGTATCTAAAACGCTCAAAATTTAAGCCTGATAAAGGTTTGGTAATAGCGATTGCAGCGCTTGTGAGAAATGCGGGAGAGAGCGTCATTACGAATTACGAATTACCAATTACGAATTATTTTAATATGCCCTGCGGTAGAAGTAATAGTTGTACCTAAACATTTACGATGCCTGTGAGTCTTGAATATCGAATCTATTTGTACATCATACCGATTACCTGTGAGGTTACATAAACAAGAGGCTTAAGCACCTTATTGCCTGAACTTTTGTGCAGTTTTACAAATAATTGAGATGACAAAGGCTCATAACAGAAAATAGGAGTTTTTTTTCGTGCATAAAATTTTATTAAATTTAAAACAAGCATTACGTTCAAGTATTTTGGTTGTTGGCTTAATGATGTTCATCAGCCTTTTAGGCTCCGTTATTTTAGTTCAGCAAGCTAGTTATGCAACTACTCTTGAAGAATTAAAGCTAATACCTCCAGAGTATAAACCAAATTCAGAAGAAAAAATTAATCGTGCTAACGAATATGACCCAGGTGTTGGCGCTCGAGAAGAAGAACGACAAGAAGCTTATGAGCAAGCAATAAAAGATTCAGCAAATCTTAATACTATAGAGAAGGCTTACGAAAGGAATTTGAAGGCTGAACAAGAACAAAATCCCCCAGAAAGTTTTGGTGAAAAAGCAAAAGAAGTTATTGAAAAGGTGACAGGTAAATAGGCAGAGCTATTTCATTCTAGACATAAACCACCCGGAACGTAGCCCAAAGCGTTTTTAGCATATCCGTTTTGTGAATAGTCATGTTTTAATTTTATGCTTCGATAGTTTATGAGGAGCGATGTCTGACGACGGGCTATTCGGCGTCGCCTTAGAGAAAAGCTGTAGACGCATAGCGACTCAATACTTGTCGGTTAAGGGGAAAAGGGGAAGGGGAAAAGGGAAAGAAAAAACCTTTAACCCTTCCCCTTTAACCTTTTCCCCAAACCAAATTCTGAGTTCAAAATGCTTAACCGAGTAGTATTGCATAGCGACTTGTCGTTAGACATCGCCTGTTGTGGAAGAGTAAGCGATCGCACTTCATAAGCCACAGCTAAAGCAATATTTTGCAATGCAAAATGCTAAATTCTTTTATTTATAAGGGTTTTTTTGAAATTTATATTCAGCACAACAATAATTGAATAATCAAAAGTACGATACTATAGATGCAACAACTCAGATATGTCAATCTAATATGAGTAACAATTTATTAAGCAAAAATATTACAGAACAAATGCAGGAAGAAGCAGAGATACAAATCCGTGACAAGAAAAAAGTCGTTGACTATAACACAATTGAGTACCCTATTGAAGTTATAGTTCAAAAATACCTAAAAGGTCTTGATGATGATTCTAATGAATTATTTATTCAAGATTACCAAAGAGCGATGATTTGGGATGAAAAAAGACAATCTAAATTTATTGAATCTATTTTGTTAGGTTTACCTATTCCTTATATTTATGTTGCAGATATTTCAGGGGAAGCAACAGACGAAAATCTTTTAGAAACAAAAGATTTAGCTCGTTTAGAAATCATAGATGGAACACAAAGGATTCGCACTTTAGCTAATTTTATTAATGACGACTTATGTTTACAGGATTTAGAAAAGTTAGATAAACTTTAAGTTATTTTACTGCTTTTATGTATATTCAGTAGCTTTGTTTCTGTTTAAAAACCAGTAAAAACCGATTGTGACAGTTGAGGGTGCGGAATGTAGGGTGTAATAATATAGAATTATAATCTTCAAGCTGCTACTGCTTCTAAATTTGTCATGATTATTGTTTTATTTTTCAGTTACCAAATCGCCTCAAGATTTAAAATAAACCCTTGTAAAACGTCTTCTCCTGACAAAGTAACAGGCCATTCCAATACCTCAACCTCTTGTCCTTGCCGATAAGTTTCCACTTGCCGCGATTTCCGATTAATTAACCAACCCAAACGCACACCATTATCTATGTATTCCCTCATCTTTTCTTGAGCAACTTTCAAGCTATCACTTGGCGAAAGTAACTCAATTACAAAATCAGGAGAAATGGGGGGAAATTTTTGTTTTTCTTCTTCAGTTAAAGCATCCCATCGTTCTAACTTTATCCAAGAAGCATCAGGTGAACGATCTGCACCATTAGGTAATTTAAAACAAGTAGAAGAATCAAAAGCGATGCCAGTACCATCGGTATCTGACCAATTAAATAATTGTTGATTTAGTCTCCCATTACGATTTCCAGTTTCTCCCCCTGTAGGTGGCATAATAATTAATTCTCCCGTAGCAGTGCGTTCAAACCTCAAGTCACGGTTTGCCTGACATATCTGAAAAAACTGCTCATCTGTCAGTTCCAATACTGATTGAAGGTCGACGGTTAAAGCATTCATAGTGATATTGCAGATTGAAAGATTAAGTCAGGAAAGATGCCTAGCCTACAGACTATTTTATCCCCTTTATCCATTTTTCTTGCTTGTAGTGATACCTAACACACACAATACCACTATAGGCGATACCTACGGTGAGCTACGCTAACGTACCTCTCCACATTCCCAAAAGCGATCGCCACTTCGATGATCGCATTGTAGGCGATCGCTTGTTGTGGAAGAGTGAGTGCGTTAGCGATCGCGAAGCGTCTCTTAGAGAAGCTCACCGTAGGTATCGCCTTGCAGAAAACCTCAAAAAAATGCGATCGCCTGAGTAGAACAATAATTTACTAAGCTGTTGCAAATTCTGTAAATTTTCTCACATCTGGAGGCTGAAAAGCTAATACAATATCGCTGGTACTTACACCTAACTTCATTAATTCAGTCGCTATTCCTTCTTCTGTCCAGTCTTCTTCTATGAAAATTTTCTCATTTTTAATCCGAATATGAACATGAGTATATTTAAGTCTTTTACTACCTTGCCAATCTACAGTTAACCAGAGATAATGATCGTGATTCTCATCAAACACTAAACAATTTTCCGCAATTTTATCAGGTGATTGACGAGATAAATTATCATATTGAGTTAGCACCTGTTTAATTAACTCTCGATATTTTATTAATTTATCCATAAAGTAATCTCCTCCCTTTCATTGTTAAAAACAATAAATTCAATTTGCTGAAGTTTAACCACTGCTTGAATAGATTTTCTTTGAAAGAAAGTATCAAATACTGTATCTCTGATTGCTAGATAAATTTTATAGTTTTTACTGGCTAGTTGTAAAATATCGCGGTAAAGAATATATTGACCGAGAGCATTTTCAAAATCTCTCATGGGAGAAGGACTGATAAAACTCTTGATTTCTACAACTATTTTCCGTCCTTCTTGTTCTGCTAATAAGGCTTTTTCTACAAATAAATCAGCATAAAGTTCTGCATCTTCATGCTGCAAAAAATAAGGGTCAGCTATAATTGTCCAGCCATCTTTAATTAAGGCATTTTTAACAGCATCATGGTAAATGTCTTTTGCTGGCATTTCCTTCGTGGTAATATTGGCTAGATATTAAGTTTAGTTATTATAATTATACTCACTGGCCAAGAACTTCAATATCTCATCCCCTTAAAATTACACTCCCAAAGAGCGATGTCTACGACGGGCTACACTTACGCCTTACAGAAAACCTCAAAACAAAGCGATCGCCTGTTGTCCAAGAGTGAGTGCGTTAATCAATTCACCAGATATCTTCAAAATTAAGCACAAATTCAGGTAGTATATCTTCTCCTGATAAACTAGAAGGAGATTGCAGTACTTCAACATCTCTACCGAAGCGATAAATTTCTACTTGCCGAGTTTCTAAATCAATTAGCCAACCTAATCTAGCACCGTTCTCTCGGTACTCTTGCATATTATTTTGTAGCCTTTTTAAACAATCAGTATGAGAACGCAACTTTACTACAAAATCAGGACATACAGGTGGAAATTTCTCTTTTTGCTCCTGTGTGAGAGAATCCCATCTGTCACGTTTTAACCAAGATGCGTCAGGCGAACGAACTGCCCCATTTGGTAAAATAAACCCAACCGAAGAACCAAAAGCTATACCTAGTGACTCATCACGATTCCACACTCCAAGTTGAGCAGTTAAGTTAGTATTGCGGTTGCTAGTTAAACCTCCGACTAAAGGCATTAGTAACAATGTGCCATCAGCATTACGCTCAAATCTGATTAATTCATTTATCTGACATAACTGGAAGAATTGCTCATCTGTTATTTGAAGAACAGGAGCAAAGTTGATAGTTAACGCATCCATAGAAAAATTTCAACTTGAATATTCCCATAAAATTTAATATACAAGCGATCGCCACTTCGATGATTGCATTGTAAGCGATCGCCTTGTAGAAAACCTCAAAAATAAAGTGTAGACGCTTCTTCGGCTTGTCGTTAGACATCGCCTGTTGTGGAAGAGTGAGCGATCGCCTTGCATAAAACCTCAAAAATAAAGCGATCCGCCCAGAAAACCTTAAAAATGTAGATGTTGCAGTTTAGTGGATAATTTGGGGAACACTAAGAAAGCCCAATGAGTTCAATATAGCTTTTATGCTTACTGAGTTAACGGTTGAGACTCTATTACCTCTTTCTATCCAAGAACGTAAAATACTAATTTTGAATCATACTTTATTAATTGATGTGACTCATATTGCGGATAAAGATTTGCATACAGCGTACAAGTACGGAAAAGTTATCTCTTCAATAGCACCTGCTTATTTTCAATATCAAATTGCACAAGATCACCAAAATTTATCAGTTCTAGAATTAGAGAGACAATCTGAGTTAATTAGCAGTAAAACTGATAAATTTGCAGATAATTTTATTCACTGGTTAAAAGCTGATTTTGAAAATAAAAGTGCAATACTTGAGCATCATCCTAACCCGCGAAATCTTTTTGAACTTTGTGGAGCAAAATTGCTAGTTACTAGCAACTCAGTGACAAGAAGCCTTAGCACAAAAATGGGAGTACTCTGGGAGGAAATAGCTAATATTAGCCCTTATGTAATTATACCTGAATTTGAATTTGGAATTAAAATTACTGGTATTGATATCATCTTATTTTCAGAAGAACAAGTTAAATTTGCACAATTAAAAACTCTAAAAGGTACATTAACTGGTTCTCAAGTGCCTAGAGCAAAACAGGAATTAAGTATTCATCAAAATCCTTTATTTATAGCAGCTTTTAATTTAGGTGATTGGACATTTAATCATTCTAAAATTCCTCGGATTGCAGGTAAAGTATTTTGGGACAAAATTCACATGGATTATAACCTTATTGAGAACCATGTCAGAAATATGTTACAGAAAATTGATAAAGCTTTTACTGAGTTAGCTGCAAAATAAATTCTATAAAGCAAACAGGGAAAGTTGTTCAGCCACTTCTTTACCTTTTTGTTTATTTCCTTGAATCAAATTGAAAAGATAGTTACCAATTTCTTTTGCAAGTATTACTGGTACTGCATTCCCAATTTGTTTATATTTAGAACTTATCGAACCATAAAAAATCCAATCATCAGGGAAAGTTTGAATCTTTGCAGACTCGCGGACGCTCAATGAACGTAATTCTACAGGATGACACATATCTGTAGCTTTTTGCTGCGGACTTGTTGTTATTGTTGGCGAAGGTTTATCCCAAGATAATCTTCTGTAAAAACCGACTTTTCCACCTCCAGAATTATAAGCGCCTCCCATAGCCTCTTTTTTTAATTCTTCTGGTAAATGTCTCCAGTTTTGTCCGGCTTGCAATAATCTTAAAAATTTTAGACGACTTTCTGAATAAGTCATAAACTCTGGTTCGGGATCAATCAAACCATTTATTGCATCTCGTAAAGTCAGCCATTTAGGTAATTTTTTACCATCTTTGCAATATTTAGGTAAAGGAAATGTAGCAGCTTCACCATCTCTAGAACCAATAAATACTACACGTTCTCTATTTTGTGGAACGCCATAATCTGCTGCTTCTAAAAGGTTATAAACGACGTTATAGCCCAGTTCCTCCATTTCTGCTAATACCACCCTTAATGCAGCACCCGCTATTTCATCAGATTCTAAAGGGGGGTAATCTTTTCCCCGTTGGTTAATTGGCCTGTGACGAAGAGGAGCAGAAAGCAAACCTCTCACATTTTCCATCAAGAAAAAACGGGGTTGAATTTCTTTAACAATACGGATGAAGTCCATAAACAAACTACCGCGAGGATCCATAACTGAACCTCTTTTTCCTGCGGTACTAAATGGTTGGCAAGGTGGACCACCTGTTACTAAGTCTACTTCACCTTTGGCTAAGGCTCTACCTAAATTTAAAACTCTTCCACCTTCTTCCAATAATTCTTGGTAACTGACTTTTTCTATTTCTCTAGAAACAGCACTTTCTTGAAGGAATGGTCTATTAAGAGCAATTGTTTTTGCAGCATCACGGTCTTTTTCTACTACACTTACTGTCTGAAATCCTGCTTGTTCCATACCCAAATCTAAACCAAATGCACCTGTAAATAAGGAAATAGAAATAGCTTTACCGTCTATCATGGTGATTGTTTCCAAGCAATTATTATGATAAATTATAGTATAATTATACTAATTTGATGTAAGATTAATGTGGAAGTATAGATTTTATGTCTAATTATCAAGAAGTACTATTGCAAGCTCAAAGCCTAACTTATGAAGAGCAAATACGCTTAATTGAAGACTTGTCAAGTTTAGTTAGTCAACAGGTGATGATGACACCTAAACCAAAGCGTAGCATTCTAGAATTACGTGGGTTAGGTAAAGAAATCTGGAATGGCGTTGATGCTCAAGAATACGTTAACCAGGAACGTGATTCATGGAATGGCTAGTTCCGCTACAGGGGCAAATTGTCGGTTTGGATACTGCTCCACTTATTTACTTTATTGAAGAAAATCCTAATTATTTGGATGTTACAGATGCTTTTTTTGA
Organism: Nostoc sp. CHAB 5836; assembly: GCF_020829445.1. Lineage (GTDB taxonomy): Bacteria > Cyanobacteriota > Cyanobacteriia > Cyanobacteriales > Nostocaceae > Nostoc. The sequence continues at coordinate 56,235 of NZ_JAIVFV010000008.1, read as the reverse complement.
AGCAATGTTTCGTGGTGAGTTTAGCGTTGTAACATCTCGTGGAGGTGCATCATTTTTCTTGACAAATGATGCGCGATTGCCGTCTTTACCAGCGTTAACAGTATTAGTGTTGGATACACTCATAGTTTGAGTCTTTTTTGTATATTGCGATCGCTGATTGTATGATGGCATTGTAGGCGATGTCTACGACGGGCTATTCGGCGTCGCTTTGCAGAAAACCTCAAAACAAAGCGATCGCTGATTGTATGATGGCATTGTAGGCGATCGCTTTATAAACATTCAATTATCAATTTTGCGGAGCGGCAAATGCTAAAGCTATTTAAGATTGATAGGTTGATAGTTTTGTATCAATTCTCGTAATCTTACCCATTCAGGTAAATATTGCCAGACATCACTAAGTTTTTTCATTCCTGTTAGAATTCGTTCTTGGAAATCAGCAGGAGTACCTAACTTTAAATTAACTAAGTCCTCTTCCATAGCACAGAGTAAATCTTTACCAGAGAAAAAAGTTAAATAACTCTGATTGTCAAAACGAAACCCTCCTGGTTGACAATGAGTAAGCATTTCTGTAAACTTATTAATTATATCTTGTTCTTCAGGTACTTGTGTAGTTTGATAGTAGTTGCGAATTCTTTGAATTTCTAAACGACAAGATGCCTCATCTATTATTTGTCCAAAGGGAAAAGGAAAATCCCATTTTTTCTCACCCCAATAATTAGGTAAAGGGGACAACCTTACACGAGATAAAGATAATGATATTCTCGCTGCTGTATATGTATAAATTTTTAAAGCAGAGTTCTCTAAAATGCTTTGATAATTGTCTAATGATGGTGCTTTTGTACCTAATGCTGGAATAACTATTTTAGGGTCAATCAAGTAATTTTCGATTTCTTTCCTTTCCCAATACCAACCGATATGAATGGAGTTTTGATTGTCTGTAACTTGCCATTCTTGAGGTGTAAGCTGAGGAAGAGATTGATTTTTTTCAAAATCATCGAAATATCTATCTCTTAAACCTGCAATAATTGTCTCAGGTCTTAATTCTCTGCTCATTAAAACTTTTTCTTTAAAACCATATTTACTGCCAATGGCTTTAATTTGACATAATCCATCCAATACTTTAGTTAGAACACGAGAGTCTTTTTTTCCTTCTGCACCTTCACAGTATAATAAATCTACAGACATAATTTTCCCCCTTTTAGCCGATAAATTTCATCATTACCAATAATTTCGGTTACGGCTTCTGAATGAGTAGTGAAAATAAATTGAGAAGTGGGACTTAACTTAGGTAACTGATTAACAAAAAATTGAGCTAACGGGGGATGCAAATTTAAGTCAAGCTCATCAATTAAAACAATTGAATAAGCAATTTGTTGACGGACAAACTCATATAGAATGGGAAAAACAGAATACTCACCTCCAGACATTTCTACAATATCATAAGTTCTGTTCTCGTCATTAAGTACGAAAAAAGGCTCATCTCCTTGATTAGTTGATGGTTCCAATCCAGCAAAAGAACGACCTTTAAAAATACGTTTGTAATAATTTTCTAGTTTAAGGTAATAATCATTTTCAGAATTATAATTAGGGGTTTTTCTTTTTTCTGTCCAGTCGAGTAAATAAGGACGTAAACTTGCTATACTTTCAATAGAAGCTATATCATCTTTTTTACCGTCTTCTGTATTACCAGTATCGCTAGTTTTTAGACGATATTGATCAAACCAAAATACTCCGGGTAATTTTGCAAACTTTGAACGAATAGCAGGGTTTTTCTTGAAAGTTTTCTGTACATAATTACGTCCCAGAAATTGTAACCGATCTTCTTCTCGATTTCCTACTTGCCAATCTTCACCATCTAAGACAAGTTTTAAGATTTTGTTATCTCCAGGCTCAACAAATTTTCTTCTTTCTTGGAAATATTCAGGTAAGGAATTGTACCAAATTTCAGCAACTTCTTTAGTTGCTGAAATTTCTTCATCTACAAAAGAGATTTCTAATTCAATATGAGGTATTCCCCATCGCCAATATCGACTAGCTAAAAATCCAATCCAGTTAAAATCAGATACTTTTTGAATTTTTTTAGTAGCTAATGATAAAGGTAAAGCTATGGCTTGTAAAATTGTGGTTTTACCTGAACCGTTATCACCTAAAATTAAAAACTGATCGCTGACTTCTTGTAGAGTTTTGTGTTTAAAAGAAATAGGGGGTAAATTGTCGAATCGTTTAAAATTTTGAATAGATATAGATTCAATTTTCATAATTTTAGTAGGCTAATTAAATGTAGGGTAATAATGAGTTAAGAGGCTGAACTCAGCCTCTTAAATTAATCCTACTCTATCCCTTCAATCCGGTCTTCAACTTCTTGGTACAACTCGCGTAGACGATTTAAATTATCTTCGCTAGTCTCCCAATAACCGCGTCCATTCACTTCCAACAAAGTTGATACAATCTTGCGGAAAGAATGGGGATTAAGGTTCAACAACCGCTTCTGCATTTCTTCATCTTTGATGAAGGTTTCGTTAGTATCCTCGTAAATCCAGTTATCCACAGCGCCGGCTGTCGCACTCCAACCTGTTGTATTCACCAACCGCTTGGAGAGTTCGCGCACACCTTCGTAACCGTGAGACAGCATCCCCTCGTACCATTTGGGATTTAACAACTTGGTACGCGCATCCAAACGCACGGTTTCTGATAATGTCCGTACTTGGGCGTTAGCTGTAGTTGTGTCTGCAATATAAGACGCTGGTTTCTTACCATCACCCCGCAGACTTGCAACTAACTTAGTGGGATCTGAATCGAAGTAATGAGAAACATCCGTTAAGCTAATCTCGGAAGAATCCAAATTTTGGAAAGTTGCATCAGCAGTTTTCAATGTACTTTCAAAAATCTGCCGGGATTCGTCCATGATTCCGGGGTTATCGGAATTGAAGGAGAAGGATTTCCGGTTGAGATACATTTCCTGTAACTCGGCTTCGCTATCCCAAGTGCTGTTTTCTACCGCCAAGTTGATATTTGACGAGTAGGAACCAGAAGCGTTTGAGAAAACGCGCGTCGCTGCTTGACGCAGATTAATCCCCATTTCTTGGGCTTGTTGCAAAGCGTGTTTGCGAACAAAGTTCATTTCTAAGGGTTCATCCGCCTCAGCTGCCATTTTCACGCCTTGGTCTAGCAAGTTCATTTGGTTGATAAACAAGTCGCGGAATACACCAGAACAGTTGATTACCACATCAATTCTGGGGCGTCCCAACTCTTCTAGAGATATCAATTCCAACTTGTTCACCCGTCCCAAGGCATCGGGAACTGGGCGCACACCGACCATCCACATAATTTGGGCTAGGGATTCACCGTAAGTTTTGATGTTATCGGTTCCCCAAAGGACACAGGCGATGGTTTCTGGCCATTTTCCGTCGTTTTCTGCCTTGTTACGTGCCAAAAGCCTATCTACGACGATTTTGGCTGATTGTACTGCTGCTGTTGTGGGGATGGATTGGGGATCGAGTGCATGGATATTCTTACCTGTGGGCAATACATCCGGGTTGCGGATGGGATCACCACCGGGGCCAGGTAGGATGTACTCGCCTTCCAAGCCTCTGAGTAATGCTCCGAGTTCGTTGTCGGCACAAACTTGTTGCAAGCAAAATTCTAAATACTCAAATAGGGGTTTGAGGGCTGCGCCATCGACTTTGGGATAACCTGCTTTATGCAAGGCTTCTACCCAAGGTTCTTTTTTGCCCATGTTGAAGAAATTCAACCGGGAAACTAGAGAAACTCTTCCTTCCGCGTCGATTTGCTCTTGCACAAGGGCGGTAACTGCTGCACGGGTTGCCAAGGTGATATCTTGCAATAACTGGACATCTTCTAAAATGCCTCTGTCATTATTTTGGTAAATATCATCAATGTTACGCCCAATGCTGTTAGCGATAATTCCCGGTAAGCCTTGAAGTCCTTCTTCTTGACGATCTAAACTAGCAATATTCACCAGAGTTGCGATCGCTTCTTCTGCACTTGGCGGTTTCCCAATGACGTGTAACCCACAAGGCAACAACCGTGACTCAATTTCCATCAACTTGCGGTAAACGTTGCCAACAATATTATCCCGCTCATCGGTACTCATGTCTCTGGCATCGGTTTCTGGCAGATTGATATCCTTATCCAGATTCACGATCCGGCATTTATCCATGATGCTGTTGACAATGGAAACACCCCGCCCACTATCTTTCAAGGTTTGGTAAGAAGCAATTAACTCGCTGAGTTCCTTCAAACCTTTGTACAACCCAGCATTTTCTGCAGGCGGTGTCAAGTAGGAAATTGTTTCGGCATAACTCCGGCGTTTGGCAATTGTCGCCTCACTCGGATTATTGGCGGCGTAGTAATACAAATTGGGAATTGAGCCAATTAAGTTATCTGGATAACAATCACCAGACATCCCCATCTGTTTACCTGGCATGAATTCCAAGGAACCGTGTGTACCAAAGTGCAGTACAGCATCAGCTTGCCAAACTTTCTCTAGGTAAGTGTAGTAGGCAGCAAAACCGTGGTGAGGACTAGCGGAACGGGAGAATAACAGCCGCATCGGGTCGCCTTCGTAACCAAAGGTGGGTTGGACACCGATGAAGACGTTACCAAATTGCTTACCATAAATCAGCAGATTTTGCCCATCGCTGTTGAGATGTCCGGGAGGTGGGCCCCAATTTTCTTCTAGGCGTTGAGAGTAAGGGGTTAGCGCCTCATATTCAGGAACCGACATTTTGTAAGCAATGTTCAGTTCGGGGCTATTGTACTGCGCTTGAGCGTCGTGGATGACTTCTTGCATCAACGCTTCGGCTGATTCTGGCAACTCTGGTAAGTCGTAGCCGTTATTTTTGAGGGCTTTCATCACCTCATAGATGGAACCGAATACATCCAAGTAAGCGGCGGTTCCCACGTTGCCTTTATCTGGCGGGAAACTGAAAACGGTGATGGCGACTTTTTTATCTAGCTTCGGCTTGCGGCGCAGATTTGCCCATTTTAAGGCACGTTCGGCGACAGCTTCCACCCGATCGCGCAGGGCGATCGCTTTCCCTGTAGTTCCATCTCTACCCGATAATACAATTGGCTCAATTGCTCCATCCAATTCGGGAATCGCAATTTGCAAAGCTACTTGAATTGGATGTAAACCCAAATCGCTATCCATCCACTCTTCTGTGGTTTGGAATACTAAGGGTAACGCCACCATGTAAGGACGGTTTAAGCGTTTGAGTGACTCAATTGCTTTGGGATGGTCTTGTCTAGCTGGGCCACCAACTAAAGCAAAACCAGTCAGCGATATCACTGCATCTACTAACTGTGTGTTGGTATTTGGTTCGTAGAAGTAGGCTTCCACAGGCTTGGAGAAATCCAAACCGCCAGCAAACACAGGTAATACCCGTGCGCCTAGTGCTTCCAACTCCTGAACCATTGCTACATAATGGGCATCATCCCCTGTGACTAGGTGGGTGCGTTGCAATACTAACCCGACACAAGGAGCTAGGGGATCTTTAAGATCACTAGAAATATCCTTACGACCTGTATACCAATTGAGGTATTCTCGGACATCTTCAAACATATTGGCAGCCAAAGGATGCCAAATCCCTAAATCGGGATAAACCACCGGCTGTTGATATGTAGAAGGTGCAAAATTTTGTTTCTCTAAACCTTTAAATACATATTTATCAGCTAGCATCAGCAAGAAGTTTTCCAGATTTTCTGGAGAACCACCTAGCCAATACTGAAAACTGAGCATGAAATTTCGGGCATCCTGCGCCTTATCCATCGGTAAAAACTTCAGCACTTGCGGTAGGGTTCGCAAAAGCTTCAGCATCCCATCTTGGAATCCCGCGCCGGATTTTTCTTTGCGTTTCCGCATGAATTGGGCGATCGCACTTTTTGACTGACCCAATTGTGCCAGGGAAAAGCTGCCCATTTTACTCAGGCGCATCACCTCTGGCATCGAGGGAAAGACAACGGAAACGTCCAGGCGATCGCGGTGTGGTTCTACTGCTGCTACTACTTTCTGTGCTAAGTCTTCGATAAAAATGAGGGAAGCGATGAAGATATTCGCACTCTCAATTTCTCGTTTAAACTCCTCGTAATTCTCTGGGTCGCGGAGTTCCTCAATCAAGTACCCACTGATTTCAATCGCCAAGTTGGGATTGTTCGCGTTAATCGTGCGAACCGCTTGCGACAATGCACTCTGGTACTGGGACTCAAGCACGACATAGACCACCTTGATTAAATTACGTCCGCGTAAGTTATCAGGCGCAATGTGTCTAATGGTGGACTTGACGTGGGTGAACATGCTTCTTCGGCTCCTTTGATGCGTGTTCTCTACTGAAAGTTTTTAGCGGCATCATCAGCCACTCTTAACTTCTGATCTTTAGGCAATATGTGTTTTTTATCAGAAAACGCTTACCCAGTGCGCATTTTATCGCGTATCTGACACAAATCGATATAAAAAACGAAATATTTCTTTGTAATTGTTGACTGTATCTAAAAGTATTCGCTCACCTTAATGTAAATATTTTGTTACATTTTTTATTACGTTTATAGTTAAATAACTATTTAGCGATTTTAATCCAGTTACAAAACAAAACTTGCCTATGCATACTAAATATTTTTTAGTATGCATAAGACATCTGGTGAAATTAAATATGCGTTACCCAGAACCCTTGTCAATACGCTTGGGTTAAGCCCAAAAAATAAAAATGTGTAGGTTGGGTTTCGTTCCTCAACCCAACCTACAATTATCCACAAAGCCAAGCGTATTGCAACCATTGTAGCGTTGGAGAGTAAGATTTAAAGCTTCTCTCCTACGCTTAAATTGCTCATGATGCCCATTTGTCAAGTCCGATTTCTACCAATTTAAATGAGCTTACCCGGCAAATTTCACTAATAAAAGTATCTAAAGATTTGACACAACCATCTAAAGATTTTTCATTGTAAAAATAAATTAACTTTTATATATTTGTTTGTAGAACTAGCGTTAATTACAGGTTTGTTTTGGTTAGCAAATTTTAGGAAAACACTCTGTAATTCAATTCAACGATCTCAATATTAGCAATTAAAACAACAAGAAAAAAGTTACGAAGGAAGCTTAACTGTTCTTTCCTGACATTTCTTGATTACGCAAAATTTCTGTCCTAATAGGAGGATTAACTCTAATGGCACTTGATGCAAATTCTTTTTCTGGTAAAGGTTCTGATAGTCTTCAGCCTGGTAAGGTCAGCGATCCGTTTGCACCTGGAGGCGCGTTTGGCATCCCAACGGCTGACACATTCGACTTTGCTAAGTATGGAATTCCAAAAGAAGGCAGTTTCGACTTTGCTAAGTATGGAATTCCAAAAGAAGGCAGCTTCGACTTTGCTAAGTATGGAATTCCAAAAGAAGGCAGTTTCGACTTTGCTAAGTATGGAATTCCAACTAATGACACCTTTAGTTTGGGTAGCTATGGAATTCCAAAAGAAGGCAGTTTCGACTTTGCTAAGTATGGAATTCCAGGTAATGCCAGTATACCAGATTTTGGTGCTGGTAACGGCGGTGCCCCAATTCCCTAGTGACAATTGCATAACTTTAAGGGTGAATTGAAGTTAGATATCCCAAAATTCTGGGTTTGTCTATCTTCTAATAGGCGATGTATAACTAAAAATCCCTTAGCAATTGGTGGTGGATAGTTTACTTCGCCTTCATTCATCCGAGTTGCGGTTAATATTTCATTAGGAATGACGACGCTACATAATCATAATCATCTTTATCACTACTATTCTAAGCAGCTGCAAACTCTTGGTTGCTTATTTGCTGTGCAGTGAAATGCCACCAGTGTTAATACGGTTACAAAATTGGTAATAATTATGGTCTAGTAGTAGAGTATCGTGTACTAGATTAGGAAAAATTGATTTATGGATTTTGAAGATATTACCAATGAAGCCGTCGAAAAAGGTGTAGAAACTGCTGTAGAAACAACTTTAGGCATTAAAGATTTCAAGACGGTACGAAAGGTTGCAGAGACTGGTGCGGCCGCAGGGGCTGCTGTCAGTGCTGCTACAGGGTTATCGGTTGCAGCAACTTCCGGAGCAGGAATCACTTCCGGTCTAGCTGCGGCTGGTGGTGTGGTTGGTGGCGGGATGGCGGCTGCTCCTGCTGTATTGGCAGCAGGCCCAGCTTATGCTGGAGCAAAAATAATGAATGAAACTTTGTTCAAAGACCAACCGGATTTGTCTGAGGAAGAACGTGAAGCTCGTGCAGCTGCAAGAACAGCTACAAATATTGGGGCTGCTGCTGGTGTAGCTGGTGCTGGTGCTGTAACAGTAGCTGCTGGTGCTTCTGGTGCTGCAATTATGAGTACCCTTGCAGGTATCGGTGGTGTTGTTGGGGGAGGTGCGATCGCTGGTACTGCGATCGTTGCTGCTGCACCTGTTGCTGCTGCGGCAGCTATTGGATACGGGATATACAAACTTTTTGGCGGCGGCAAGAAATAACATCAACCCAGTTGAAAAAGTTGAATAAAATTCAGTAAATATACCCTTGCTATGAATTCAATGAATATATAGCAAAAAATAAAATTGAAGTGCCTGTTTATTTTAAGCGCAAATAGCCCCTTGGCTGTAAAACTTAATTTAAACAGGCATTTCTATGTTTATGTCAATGCTGACAAAGCCGTAGCGAAGAAAATTGCCCGATGTTTGCAGCAGTTAGAGCAAACTCCCCAGTCGCATCCTAACATCAAAGCTCTTAAGGGAGATTATGCAGGGTACTATCGCTACCGAATCGGAGATTATAGGGTCATTTATAGAAAATATGCCGAAAACCCTTGAGGAACAGCAACGTAGTTGCGTCCAAAGTACTTCAGGCTGCGTGATGTTCGCGCTTGCGTCTCCCTTTGTGAGAAGGCTAATTGAGTCCTTTAGGACTCAGCCATGTTAGAATAATTCAATCAGTACAAGATTTAAAAACCTACCCCCGGGCTGGGGGAAAGTCTACGCCCGAAAAACCCTTGAGGAGATATCACTACGCACGACGAGTGCAAACGTGGTGAGCCTGGGAACCTGTGTAAACAGGATATTTTGACCGTGAGGTCTTAAGAATCCCCTCGCCTTTAGGCAGGGGAGTGTCAATCCATAGACGATGAAGTGGTGCAAGTATTTGTTATAGCGATCGCCCATCGCAGTGAGGTGTATGATCTGTGACATTACTTCTTTACTAAAAAATATGCTGTAGCATACTCAGGCAATTGGCTGATGTTCTGCCTAAATTCTTTTTGATTCTTAAAAATACCTGCCAAAAAATCGAGTTGATAAAGATTGGGTAAAAATGCTCCGCCTGTATCAGCCATAACTCCCATTTGCAGATGTTTGCGACCACCTTTAGTATGCTCAATCACAATCACTTTACCTAAACCGATATTTAAAACATCTCCAGCAAAAGTAACTCCGGGTTTGATTGAAATTTTGGCATCTATTTTATATCCATAGCCTTTAATGGCATCAACTTCTCTAAAATACCAATAACGCTTTTGTGATGTTGCCTTCAATCCGCGAATATAAGACATTCCATTATTTCGATCGACATTAAAAAATGCCTTATAACCATTGGTAAAATTAATCAATATTGTTCCTTGCATCAACGCTTCTTCTAAGCCAGTTCTGGTCAGATAAGCGAGACTTGTAACTTTTCCAAATTCTCTACCACCTGGTTCATAAATACCCGATAAAACATCCTGCTTTGTGTATTTAGTGTAGAATTTATCGTTATTAGAGTTGTCTTTTAAACTATAAATGGCTGTATTAAAAGTAGAGGTTTTCTGGCGAGAACCTGGGTGAATAAATACAGCATATTTTGTAATGCGTAATTGTTTTTGCTGTTTATTTTTTGGGTTATAGGCAGACCATTTAATAACTCGAAAATTGGTATTAATAAACTTAGGATCTTGTAAACGAGTAGCTCGATTATTAGCAATATCCTCCTTTAAGACAACAATCATGAAATCTAAAGTTTTGAGAACATCTGGCACTGTAACCCCTTGAGTAGCAAGTATTCCTGTACGCAGAATATCTGGGTCTTCTGAGGCGTAGTCTTGAAAATATTTTCTCGTATTAACTAGAACGGTTAATAAATCTCTTTGATTGAAGTTAATCTTACTACTTGGCAGTTTGACTGGAGTAATAACCTGGCTGCCATTAATATTAAATTTATATTTTTTGAACTCATCAACAACTGGATAGGGTGCAGATGCTGCTAACAAATCCTGTGGAGATGAAAAAGGGTTTTCTTTCCCTATAATCTCATCAGATGTTTTTTGAGCGAGAAAAGGATTTTGCAACCTGGAAGTGAGTGAATCATTAGCTTGATTTGAGGTAAAGGAAATCTGTGATTCAAGTGAGGGAAAATTTTCTTGCTGAGTAAAAGACTGATTTTGTTGAGTTAGTTGTTTAGTTTTTGACTTAGTATATAATTGGCTACTGGCTAAACTGACAAGTAATAAACCAGCACAACCTACTGTGAGCCGGAATTTTTGGTTAAATAAAATATTCATAACCTAGAGAATAAATTCCTATTGTCTGTTACTATCGTTACTGCGTGACGCTGCACAAAAAATTTTGAATTTTGAATCTTTTAACCGAGTACCGTGGGTTTAAATCCCCAGGTTCAATAAATAAGCAAGTTTTGGGTCGGGGTCTAAATTTCCGTTACAAAACTTAATTACGAATTACGAATTATTTAAGTTTCTATCACCTCACGCACTAACTGCGCCAACTTTTCGGCACTATCGGGAACTGCGATCGCTTTTGCTTTTTCGCCCATGTTTGCTAACTCTTGCGGTGATTGCAACAAATTCAACACAATACTTTGCAATGCTTCAGTTGTCAACTCTGATTGCTTTAAGGTTAACGCCGCACCAGATGAAGTAAATACCTCTGCATTGTAAGATTGATGGTCTTCTGCGGCAAAGGGATAAGGAATCAAAATCGCCGGCAGACCACATACTGCCAATTCTGTCAAGCTACCTGCGCCAGAACGACTAATAGCAAGAGTTGCTCGTTGCAACAACGCTGCCATATTGTTGTAAAAAGGTAAGGCTATGTACTGTGGATGTTTGAGACTATCTGCTTCCTCGTCGCGATCGCCAGTTAAGTGTACTACATATACACCAGCATCAAACCAAACTTTTGCAGATTCGCGCACCAATTTATTAACTGCAACTGCACCCTGGCTACCACCAAAAACCACAATTAAAGGAACACCATCAGGAATCGCTAAATTTAGCGGTGCATCAATTGCCCCATCGAGAAATTGCGCTCTTACCGGAGTGCCAACACAGACATTTTTAGCACGGGGTAAATACTTAGCAGCTACTTCAAATCCCAAGGCTACCGCACTACACCAGGGGCCAAAAAAGCGAGTTACTTTACCAGGTATTGCGTTAGATTCGTGGAAAACCACGGGTAAACCGAGGGAACGGGCTGCAATCACTGCTGGGCCAGCAATGTAACCCCCTGTAGTAAACAACCCTTGAAAATTTCCCTGTTTGAGAATTCGTCTGACTTCCAGAATCGAAAGGGCGAGTTTACTCAAGATGCGAATGGAGGAAAATCCAAAGCCTTGCTGAAACCCTTCAGCTGCAATAGTATTCAAGGGATACTCTTTAGGGACAAGTTGAGTTTCTAGCCGATTGGGTACTCCCAGCCATTCTATTTGATAATCTGGAAGTTTTTGTGCCAGTGCGATCGCTGGAAACAAATGTCCACCAGTCCCACTGGCAGCTATTAATAATCGTATCGGCGCGTTTGCCATCAAACCTCTACCGTTTAGCGTCTAGCTTAACTAAGATAAAACAATTTCCTGACTTTCTCTCATCAAATCAGTAAATTATTACCAATGACTAACATTATTAACGCCTTAGTGAAACGCCAACTTAGATTTCCAGCCAATATCTGGCTAGTTTCGTTCCTGCTGACACTTACTTTAACAAGTGGTTGGCAGCCTACTCAAGCCACCACACCACAGCAATTATCCCAAGCTGGCACACCCCAAAATGCACCAGCCGAACTGAAAAACCTGATAGCACAAGTCGATGCCGCCGCCAACCGTGGTGATCTCAAAGAGGTGTTGCAATTTTACAGCCCCAATTTCACTCATGGAGATGGATTAAACCTCCAAACCCTGGAAAGGTCTTTGATTTCACTGTGGCAACGATATCCCAAATTACAATACAGTACCAGACTCCTATCTTCAAAACCTGAAGGCAATGTGATTATTGCCGAAACAGAAACGAAGATAACTGGCTTACCCTCCGGTAACGGGAATAATTTAGCTCTCAATGCCACGATTAAATCGCGTCAGCGCATTGTCGGCGGAAAAATCGTCCACCAAGACATTTTATCAGAACGCACCCTACTTACCTCTGGCAGCAAGCCGCCCCAAATTGATATTAAATTACCACAGCAGGTGCAAGTTAATCAGAAGTATAATTTTGATGCGATCGTCCAAGAGCCACTTGGTGATGATTTTCTACTAGGAACGGCACTAGAGGAATCTATCCAACCAGAGAAATTTCTCAACCCGACATCTGTAGATTTGCAATTACTAACATCTGGTGGACTGTTTAAAGTCGGGCAAGCACCATCTACCCCTGGTAGCCAATGGGTTTCTGCCGTCATCCTCCGTGGTAATGGGATGACGATGATCACTCAGCGCCTGCAAGTGGTGAAGAAGTAGTTACTCTCTTCCCCCGACAAGATTACCTATTAGACATCTCCAAAAAAGAATGTAGAGACGTAGCAGTGCTAGGTCTCTACAAGGGTTCTGGGTAACGCATATTTAATTTCACCAGATGTCTATTGATTTTTCTCTCTCTTCCTTGGTGTCCAACTCTTACGAGACGCTGCGCGTTGGCGAAGCCTCTCGCAGAGAAGGTGGGGACTTCCACGACACGTTAAATTAACACTGGACTCTTGACTAACAATGATATCCTTAGAAAATAAAATTATTTTGATTACTGGTGCAAGTAGTGGTATTGGTACTGCTTGTGCCAGAATCTTCGCTGGTGCGGGTGGAAAACTGATTTTAGCGGCACGACGGTTAGAACGTTTGCAGCAGCTAGCAGATACTCTCAGTAAAGATTTTAGTACTGAAATTCATTTATTACAGCTAGATGTGCGCGATCGCAGCGCTGTCGCAGAAGCTATTTCTACTCTACCCCCCACCTGGTCTGAAATTGACATTCTGATTAATAATGCTGGCTTAAGTCGCGGTTTAGACAAGTTGCACGAAGGCAGCTTTCAAGACTGGGAAGACATGATTGATACTAACATTAAGGGTTTACTTCACCTATGCCGCTATGTCGTTCCGGGAATGGTGAATCGCGATCGCGGTCATGTGGTAAATTTAGGTTCCATTGCTGGACATCAAACCTATCCCGGTGGCAATGTCTACTGTGCTACTAAAGCTGCTGTGAGAGCAATTTCTGAAGGTTTAAAACAAGACCTGTTGGGAACGCGGGTACGTGTAACTTCCGTTGACCCAGGTATGGTAGAAACAGAATTTAGTCAGGTGCGCTTTCACGGAGATACTGAACGCGCTAGCAAAGTCTATCAGGGAGTTACACCCCTGACAGGAGATGATGTGGCTGATGTGATATTTTTCTGCGTGACGCGATCGCCCCATGTCAATATTAATGAAGTTGTGCTAATGCCTGTTGACCAAGCCAGCGCTACCCTGGTTAATCGGCGAACTTGAGACCCTCCAACCTCTAAGTACAACATTTCATTAATTCGTAGCGATTTCTCTGCGTTCCTACCCTACGGGAAGGCGAACGCGAGTGCGTCTCCAAGAGTTGCGCCTATGGGTTTAAAATAATTCGTAATACCTCGACTCCCTTCGACTGCGCAGTTCGACTGCGTAGTCGTTGGCGTAGCCTAAGAAGAGAAGGGCAGTACAAGGAAAGTAAATTTTGTTTTGTGACGGGGATTTATATCATGTCCGGGAGTGTAACCATAATAAAATAATCTTAGAGCCTTTGCGCCTTAGCGTCTTTGCGTGAGTTTTATTATGGGTGTGTAAGCGGACATAATATTAGACCCCAATCCAAAACGTTCTGCCTGTATTGCTGGGGAATTAAATTCCTAAACTTTGTTAAATTTCAACCCTCAATTCGCCACGATTTTACCCAAAGCTGTACTAAGGTCTTACAGCTCACGTTTCGGCTTACCTGACAATTCAGGTTATGTGCAAAAGTCTACCAAAAACCTAACCCTTTAACCCCCTTCCCGATGCGGGAAGGGGGAAATTCAAAGTCTCTCTCCTCAAAGGAAGAGAGATTTAGAGCAATACGCTTGGCTTTGTGAAAAATTGTAGGTTGGGTGAAGCAAAGCGCAACCCAACAAAGCTATGAAAATGTTGGGTTTCGTTCCTCAACCCAACCTACACAACTTCAGGTTTTTGGCGCTAACTGAACTGTATTGAGATTTAGAGAGGTTTTCCAGATGACCCGAATTGCCAGTTCGGCTTACGTTTAGGGAGTTTGTTAAGGATTTACCTACTCAGCTAGAGTGAAGTTGATATATAAAAGAGCAATTTTCAAATGACCATTTACTTTTATAAGGTTTGGCAGCCTTACGGCTGTTTTTCTAACTTTTCTCCCCACGGAATCCACATCCAGGGTACTTACTGGCCAACGGTTGAGCATTATTATCAAGCACAAAAGTTTGTCGGCAGCACGGATGCAGTAATTATACCCGTCATCCATGCTGTTGCCACTCCAGAAGAAGCTGCTGCTTTGGGAAGATGTAGCACTCGCCAACTCCGTCGAGACTGGGATTTAGTCAAAACTCAAATTATGCGAGAAGCTGTACTCAAAAAGTTTCTCACTCATGCTGATATTAGAGAAGTTCTCCTGATGACAGGCGATGAGATGTTGGTTGAAAACTCCCCAACCGATTCTTTTTGGGGCTGTGGTGCTAATAAAGCTGGTCAAAACCATCTCGGTAAAACTCTGATGAGTGTGCGTGAAGAAATCCGGAATTTACTATCGTGCCTATGCTGAGAACCTCCGGCTTAAAGCCTGTGGATGAAAGCTATCTGCCTGATAAATCAGGCATTTTGCCTTTTAATTGGTTTTTTGATTCTCAATGTATTTTCTCACAACTTCTGTACTCGCCGCACCAGTAGAAGCGACAAAATAACTAGGACTCCTCAAGAGTTGGAAGTTTTTTCAGGTGCGGGAATTCGCGTCTGAGATGATGAGATGCCCTGCCTTTAATCCATCTAGCTACATCAGCAGGTGATTCATGCGTTGGGACATTTAAAAAACAGTGAACATGGTCTCCCTAATTCCTAGGTTCAAAAATTAAAAATTGAAGGTAAAGTTTAGTTGCAAAAAAAAATCCCTCCCATGCACAAGTGCTAATCTGACAATAGAAGCTACTAAAGGAAGCTTCCCTTGGCAGATATAACAGCTGCGTATGGAATGTAGTAAGAGGTAAAAGACGCTGCTTAACTTACATCTGTCTCGTCAAAACACAACAGTAACACCCAACGCGAAAGCTGCTATTTCCTCAAGTATGAAAGATTAGGGGGCGCTGTAACTGATTTTCATTACTTCTTTGCAGAAGCGATCAAAATTAGTACATCCCTGACTAGGATAAACAATGAGAGGAGATAGTTCAGTGAGTAGAGGTTTGGGTGTTGTTGTGTTTAAAGATAAGTTGAAAATAGGGACTCCTCTGGGTGTAAGATTATACGAAGTTGAATAGCGAGAAACAGTTGTAATAGCGCCTTATGTCAATAATTGCGCTCAGAGCGTGGTATCTACAAGATTATGAGCCGATTCCAGAGCTGGAAAAACGACCGCCAGACATTCGCTTAAGCAAAAAAAGTCTGCTGAAATCAGCATTGCGAGCAGACTTTTTGGAAGAAAGTGACGAAGTTAAAACATCAACTTGGTTTGGGCGTTATCTGGAAGGAGAAAATATTGAATTTTATATTGAAGGTAGTGGTGGCTATTGCGTCTCTAATATTGACTTAATTAGTCATGAAATTTATTTCACCAAGCAAGGGGTGTTGGCTCAGTTAGAACCAACGATTTTTTTATCTTATCAAACTGAGTATGGGGCAGCGACAAATATTATCAAAGAAGAACTGCGAAAAAGTTTAGATAGTTTAAACTTGCGATCGCGCCTTCCCCTAACATTAGTAGAATCCTCTCGTGCCAGTGGTGCTACTGTGCGAATTAACCGCACGATCATGCGAAAAATCCGTAAGAGTTTGTTATTCATCGCTGACACCACAGCCATTACTAGTATTGATGGTAAAGAAACCCCCCAATTAATTCCCAGTCCGAATGTCTGTATTGAAATTGGCTATGCCATCCAAAGTAAGCGATCTGAACAGATTCTATTAGCGCAAATGCAACGCCCAGACTTGGAAGGGCAATTTCCTTTTGAGTTACCCACACAGCAAATTTTGCAATTCCAAGACCTCACAGAACTGAATAAAATCCTGACAGGGACGATTGAAAACCAGCTAGCACGATTCAAATTGTTTTTTTGACCTTCAGCTCAGAAAGCTCATTTCACAGGCGTTTTACCCCACCCCTCAATCCCCTCCCCGTGAACGGGGAGGGGAAGTTTTGGCTTTAGACAAAACTGGGGTGGGGTTCAAATTGTTTGATTTATAGCGGTTCTCAATTGCATGGAATACAGACCTAACCCCTAGCCCCTTCCCTTCAAGGGAAGGGGAGTAAGATTCAAAGCCTCTCTCCTCTTAGGAGAGAGGTTTGGAGAGAGGTCAAAACTGTACTCCACCCAAGCGAGAACCGCTATATGCAAGAGGTCTAATGACCAATGACCAATGACAAATGACAAATGACCAATGACAAATGACAAATGACAAATTAAAATAAACGAACAGGCTTATTTTGTAGCTTAGAATTAATCGAGCTGACGCGATTAACTACAGAAATCATGTATTTGTAATCTGGTACTTGTCCATTGGGTACATATCCCACTTCTTGAGCTAAACCTGAAGGCGGATCACTCATGACTTTGCGGATAAACTCTTGACGGTTACGTTCGACATTAGGCCCAATCAAGACTACACCTAATGGTACATAGTGAGAGTCTTTAAATAGTATGCGGAATTCGGTTGGGGCCAACTGTGAACCGTAGAGATTTAATTCAGCCTCCGAGACAGCACAGGCGATCGCTTTTTCTTGAGCGACGAATTCCAGCGCGGCTTTCGGTGTGGGTGCAAATAGAATCTCAGCCAGTGTTGTACCATAAAGATTGTAAAGAGGAAAATAATATCCTGTTGCTGAACCTAACTGTCCTAAAGCCAGTGTTTGACCTTGTAGCTGTTTCAACTCGGTTATTGGATTGTCTTTGCGAACAACGAAGATTGAGC
Source organism: Nostoc sp. CHAB 5836 (assembly GCF_020829445.1). GTDB lineage: Bacteria > Cyanobacteriota > Cyanobacteriia > Cyanobacteriales > Nostocaceae > Nostoc. Next base: position 38,823 of record NZ_JAIVFV010000008.1, on the reverse strand, counting down.
GCAAATTACTGATACCTATTAAAGGAAACAGAGGAATATATTGATAGCGTGCGATCGCGATCGCTGCTAAACCCGGTGGAGCAAATACCAATGACCAAGCACGAGCCTCAAGACGCTCAACCGCTTTGTTTTCATTAAAAGCAGGCTCTAGCTGAATATATGAGTTTGTCTTTTCACCCAAGTAACTATTAAATTTAGCATACTGGTTAATTATCTGTTCACCTCCACCATAGTTGATAACACCAATAGTTAACGTCTCCTCAAACTCCTTTGGTGATTGGCAAGCAGCAAATGTCAAACCTAGCAGATTAAACAGAAAAAACCGACGGGTAAATTGCAAAAACATTACTAATTATGGTTAAGGAAGTAAATTGGCTTTCCAAACTAATTGAGCTAAGTTTTAACTCAATTCCGTAGGTTAAAGTCCCTCGTTCAATAAAAAATTTTGTTTTGTGTTGGGGTTATATTCCGACTTACTTCGACTACGCAGTTCGACTGCGCTACTTCGACTACGTTCAGTACATGGTATTAGGGGGTTAGGTTTTTGGTGGACTTTTCCACATAACCTGAATTGTCAGGTAGATAAATAGTGCTAAAATTCCAAATTTTTTTTGAGGATTGTACTACAAGCTTAACAAGTCATAAACTTCAGTTTGCCTTGCAGCGATATTATTGTTGAAGCTTTAATTCCTTAAAAATCGGCAGTGGTTCAACTTTTGAAGTAGTTACTGGTTAATAGACTACCCTAACTTCTTCGTTATGCAGTTTTATTTACAAAGTAGGTGATTCCCCGAAAGCTCAATTTATAAGCTAATGGCGGTACAGGAGCGTCCGCCGATTTGGAATTTGGATCAACACGATAGTTAACGCCACGGTACATCAGATTATAAGCCGATTCAATTTGAGGAAGTGGTTGAAAGGGCTGTTGTATTTTTTTACCGCCAACTTTGTTTGGGTAGTATTCGTAGCTCAAACCACGATAGTAAAGTTTCATAATTTCTGCCTTTTGAATAACTGAACAATGCCAATGACTTATCGGAGGTTGATTGAAGAGTTATGCAAGAGCTAACGTAAACTTACTTTTAAGGAACTGGTTAAAGGATTAGCCGTCTAGAGTGAAGAGTCATTGGGTATCGGGCATTGGCCATTGAAAACAGGGGGTAGAAGTTCTTTAATGCGTGAATTTGGTAGAACTTACGCAACTGGCATATTATTTTGAGTTTGTAGTAAGGACTTTAGTCCTCTTTCATCAGGGCTGTTCGCGGAGCGTTCCCGTAGGGTAGCCCTGACTACAAACTAAAAGCTTTTATTTTTTGTGACACTTGCGTAAGTCCTATTTGGTTAGCAAATCCGCGGGCGTCATTTGGAATTGATTTGTCCCCTTTGCTTTCCACCTCCCGTATGGTTACCCTTTTCATTCCGAGGTTACGTGGTTAACAATGGGTTGAATGTTTTTTAAATGATTCAACTTTATGGCGAGAACTCCAAATGAATATGCCGTATACCTCCTACTGGAAAGCGGCCACCGGGAAGAAGTACGTTTTCCTACTATTCAAGAGTTTCAGAAATGGTATAGCGGCGAACTTGTGCCCAAGTCTGCTTCTAATGATTTTATTAGCGTCCCGATCAAAAATATTCAAGGTGAGTATATGGTAGTAAGACCTTCTCGGATCGTGGCAATCCGGGTAGAACCAGTTTTTAGTTCCAGTGTTGAAAGATTCAACTAACTAAATGATGAGAAAAACCCTTTCTTTGCTTTCCTTGAGTTTGGGAATTGCCCTTGTAAATCCTCTTTGGTCGGCTGTTGCTCAGGTTCCTATTTTACTACCTCTGCCAATACCGACTACTCCTGATCTCCCACCTCTGCCAATACCAATCATTCCTGAGTTAACGCCACCGCTAAAACCAGTCGCGATCGCAACCGATTGTACGCTCCAGCAGAGTTGCTTGGGATGGGATGACCAAATTTGGGGTGAAAGGGGTAAAATAGGCGATCGCAAAGCGCTATTGGCTTCCATTGACTACAGTCTGTTTTACCTCACAAAGAGTGAGGCGATCGCAGCATATCAAAATTATCCCATCAAGGAAATTACCCTTGATCGCGTCCGCCGGAGTTTGGTACGCTTCCGCCAACTGGTTGTCAGTTCTAAGTCACCAGCGCAACTACAAACTGCTGTCCGCCGTGAGTTTGTCTTCTACCAGTCTGTGGGTAACGATGGCAAGGGTACTGTTAAGTTCACTGCTTACTACGAACCTATTTACACCGCTAGCCGTGTCAGGACTGCAACATATAAGTATCCTCTTTATCGGCTACCAGCTGATTTTAGCCAATGGCCGAAACCTCATCCCAAACGAATTGATTTGGAAGGGAAGGATGGTTTACAAGGAAATAAAAGCCAGTTGCGCGGTTTAGAACTGCTTTGGTTTCGCAATCGCTTAGACGCATACATGGTACATATCCAAGGTTCTGCCCAAATTAAATTAACTAATGGTAAAACAACGTCAATTGGCTATGCAGGTGGAACTGATTACCCTTGGACTAGTATCGGCCGAGAACTAGCCAAAGATGGCAAACTTCCACTGGAAGGATTGACTATGCCACGTCTGATTAGTTATTTTCAGAGAAAGCCCCAGGAGTTGAGCAATTATCTGCCACGCTGGGAACGATTTATTTTCTTCCGAGAAACAAGTGGTAGACCAGCTACTGGTAGTATTCATGTGCCAGTTACAGCAGAACGTTCCATTGCTACAGATAAGTCTCTCATGCCACCGGGAGCGCTAGCGCTGATTTATAACTCATTTCCCTATCCCGCCAGTGGTGGCAAACTAGAGAGACGTACCGTCAGCCGCTTTGTGCTAGATCAGGATACAGGAAGCGCCATCAAAGGCCCAGGACGGGTGGATTATTTCATGGGGTCTGGGAAACTAGCAGGCGATCGCGCTGGCATCACAGGCGGCAATGGTTCATTATATTATTTGCTTCTCAAGGAATAGGGCAATGGGGAACGGGGCACAGGGGAAAAACTTACTGCAACTTCTGCTGATCCCCCTCATCCCCCTCATCCCCCTCATCCCCCTCATCCCCCTCATCCCCCTCATCCCCCTCATCCCCCTCCCACCTAATAGGGCGGATAAGCAAAATCATCTTCATCAGCATAAACGTAAGAGTTGGAAACTCCTGCCATTGCCAATTTAGGCGTTTCTGGTTTTACAGGTTCCTTGCCAAAATCTTTATATTCTTCAAAAGTCTTGCAAATCATTGCAGACTCAAGAGAATCGGAAGCAATTAAATATTGGGTTAAAGTCCCTACCGTGGGATGTTTGTAGTCCACAGTTGAAGCTACTAAAACTGTATTTGGTTCAATACCTCTTTCTTCACACTCAATTATCGGGCAAAAAATCCCGTGAGCGTGGAACAAGGGGCCTTTTGATGTTAAAGGTTGCTTGCGGTAAATAGCATAAGCTTTTTCTAGTTCAGCCACGAATCCGCTAACTACTTTACCTTGTTGATATTCACAGTAGGTTTTGCTGAAACTCGCTCCGGCGGCCCCATTCAGAGTTAGTTGTAATGGTGATTCATGTAAAAACTTTTTATTCTCACCCACTATAAAAATTAGATAGCGAGTAAAGGTTTTAAATTTAAGTTTATCTGCTAAAAAGGCATCATAATTATCTTTGAGCGTACCCAGTTTTAGACCACTTTCCCGGTCTTTGACAGACAATGGCCCCCGACGCACTAAAACCAAGTGTGGAGTAGTGCTAATAAAGACCGTTTCGACTCCAGAACTAAATTCATGCTCTACTTGCTGCCAATTATCATCTGGGACAAAGCCGACAGCATTGGCATTGTCTAGCTTAATGGCCAAACCGTGGGATTGCATACCATCTGTGCCATACCGAGGATTAATCATCTGACACCAGGGAATGACTTGAGAAGGCGGTGCATTGAATTTCTCGTCTTCAAAGTCGAAATTAGCAGATGCTTTCATCGTTTTAGGCTATCAAAGTGTTTTATTGAACAATTTTATCGGCGGGGTGCTGATCCTGGTGAACCAGAACCAGAGCGTTGGTACGAGGGTCAAATTGACACTCCCCGCGCTGAAGCGACGGGGATTCTTGAATCTAAGACATAACTTGCTCGTGCAGGTTTTCACCAACAAGAGTAGCGGTTTCATCTCCCCAAGCGGGGAAGAGCATCAAGTGCAAAGGTTCCGGTATGCCCTACCGTACCCAATCCCCGACTAAGGATATTTCTAGCTGCGTTTTCGTCTCTATCCATCACACAACCACATAAACATACGTGTGTTCTGGTAGATAGAGTTTTTTTAACAACTTGACCGCAACTAGAGCATTCAAGGCTAGTATATTGCGGGTTAACCGCAACCGTGACACGTTTAAATACTTTTCCAAAATATTCAAGCCAGACACGAAACTGATACCAAGATGCATCATTAATAGACTTAGCTAAACAATGATTTTTCACCAGATTTTTAATCCTCAAATCTTCATAAGCTATCAAGTCGTTAGACTGAACTACGCACCGTGCTAATTTCACAGCATGGTCTTTACGTTGCCTACTTATTTTGAGGTGGCGCTTACTTAAAACCTGTCTTGCCTTGCCCCTATTTTTTGAGCCTTTCACCCTTCTATAAACACGACGTTGTGAACGTTTGAGAACTTTTTCACCAATACGAAGAAACCTGGGATTTTCAACCATTCTCCTTTCAGAGTCGGTGTAATATTCCTTCAAGCCAACATCTAACCCCACCGTTTTACCAGTCGGTTCTATGTTTTCAAAACGGTCAACATCAATGCAAAATTGAACATACACACCATCCGCACGTTTTACCAATCTTACCCGTTTAATCTGGTTAATTTGGTAGAAGTGCAAATCACGAGTACCTTTAAGTTTTAACCTTCCAATACCTTTTTTATCGGTAAAGGCTATGGATTTACGATTATCTGCAAGCTTCCATCCTGACGTTTTGTATTCAACAGAACGACAATCTTTCTGGAATTGAGGATATCCTTTCTTACCAGAAATGCCATTTTTGCAGTTGTCATAAAACCTAGAAATAGAAGACCATGCTCTTTCAGCAGAAGCTTGACGAGCCATTGAGTTGAGTTCATTAGCAAAAGGAAAATTAGCCGCCAGTACAGCACAATACTTCTGCAAATCGTTTTTACCTGTACCTTTAACGTCCATCCATAGGCGAATACAGCTATTACGAATGAACTTTGCAGTCCGAATTGCATCCGAAACTGCTGTTAGCTGGGCTGACTTCCCATAAGCTTTAAACTCAAAAACAATCATCGTTTTTACCTCCAAACGTATACTAGCGTAGTTGGCGTAAAACTAATAAGAAGTTAAAAAATATCCAATGCGACTAAAGTCGCACGAGTCGCTTAAATAATTCGTAATTCGTAATTCGTAATTAAGTTTTGTGTTAGCGTAGCGGTAGCGAGTCTGCGTTCGCTTTTAGCGTCTCGTAGAGAGCGTCCGGGGATTTAGACCCCGACCCAAAACTTGCTTATTTTTTGAACCGGGGGATTTAAACCCACGGTACTCGGTGACTGAGCTTTACGCCTACCGGAAAACTTGTAACAACAGAGCCTCATCGAAACAGTTCTAGGCACTCAGCACTTATTGCTTACTATTGTTTCGGTAAACTCAAAGTAGCAAGAGTCTTTAAATCCGGCACTTCTAAATCAGATTGACTTTCTGCTTTTTTTGTGGTATTTGCTCCTTCTTGGTCTGCTCGACGGTTTACCCAGACTGTTGATAGTCCCAGACATTTGGCTGTAACAATATCGTGATATACACTAGCAGCAACGTGTAATATCTGATCTAGCGGTAAATTAATTCTCTCAATAGCCAGTCTAAAGTTGTTTAAGGAGGGTTTGTAGCTTTTTGCCTGTTCTGCTGTGATTATCTGGTCAAATTCCACCTCCAAGTGCTTTGCCGAGAAAGCAAAGAGATCGTCATCGACATTGGAGATAATTACTAGCTGAAACTTTTGCTTTAAAGCTCTAAGTGCCTCAACTGTATCAGGGAAAGGCAGCCAATACTGAATCGAATCAGCAAGTGAATTGAGTTCGCCAGCAGTTGGCTCAAAGCCAAATCGTTCACCAAATTTTTGGACTACTCCCTTCAAAACTTCTCGATATTTGATATAATGTCCAATTTCGAGTTCTGCTTCCAATTCAGCAAAAAGTTCTAGAATTTGATTCTCATCCAAATTAGTGTTGTGTGCCAGCAGAAGCGGCTTTAGTACCCCTAAGATGCCGTTCTCCCAATCGATTAAGGTTCCGTAACAATCGAACGTTAAAGTTTTATACTGATGGAAGTTAATCATTTTTTATACTCATTATTTTGATTGATTCTGTTTAGTTTTCACAAACCAAAAGACGGATGAACCCATCTGCGTTGGCGCAGCCCGCCGCAGGGATCGCCGCATTTGCCACTCTTGGAGGATGTTTGAAAAGTATTTTACTGTGACTTTAGGCACTTTTAGATCCCCCCTAGCCCCCCTTAAAAAGGGGGGAAGAATCAAAGTCCCCCTTTTTAAGGAGGATTTAGGGGGATCTAAAACGTTTTGTTACCGACAAGAGGACTTTTAAAACATCTTCTTAAACTTTCTTAACATTTATTCATCAAAGCAGAGTTTAAGAAAGACCAAACTGTGTGAAGATAAGCAAGTCGATTGCCACAACAAAACTAAAACTATCTTAATCATGAAGCAAGCTAAAACCCTTTTGCCTCTTGTCCTCAACATAGCTGCTTGCTGCCTGATTTAAACGACAAATATTTACGCTGACCGACTTCGGCTGTGGGATGATATTATCCCATAGAGCTATTTATTCTTAAGTATATTTTCTATGGATTTTCAGGATACACAAGCTAATACCACTGAAGAATTAAACTCAACTAAACAGCTATTTGATAGCAAGTTACCTATAACTTTTTCGGTAGCAGAGGCAGTGGTAAAAATCCTGGGAGATATGGGAGTGGAGTATGCTTTTGGTGTTTCGGGAGGGGCGATCGCCCCAGTGTGGGCCGCGTTACACCAAAGCTCCATCAAGGTGCTACACTTTCGCCACGAAGCTGGAGCAGCTTTTGCGGCCATTGAAGCGCACTTTGCTAGCGATCGCCCGGTTGTGGTATTCACTACTACAGGGCCGGGGATCACTAATGCTTTGACAGGGTTATTTGCTGCACGTTGGGAGGGTGCTAAGGTAATTTTCGTGTCAGCTTCAACCTCAGCACCAGAAAGGGGACGTTGGGCTTTCCAGGAAACCAGCCCATACACTATGCCCTGCACAAGTATTGTTACTTCAGCGCAAATATTTCATTACGCAACTACTGTTGAATGTAGCGATGAACTCACAGAGATTTCTCGAAGACTTGCCCTCGGACTGGCACAACCAGGAGGATTTGTAGCTCATATAAGTATTCCTACAAATATCCAGACAAGTTCACTAAAAACTTCGTTGCCACGAGTCACTCAGTCTCAGAGTCTGGCAACCGCAAGTGAAGAAACAATCGCCGAATGTGTCCGGTTGCTCTCTGAAGGATCCTTTGCCATTTGGGTTGGCTTCGGTGCGCGCGATGCTGCTGGAGAGATTCGCCAACTTGCTCAAATAACAGGGGCTGCGGTAATGTGTTCGCCCCGTGGTAAGGGGATTTTTCCCGAAGATCATCCACAATTTATAGGAGTCACGGGCTTTGCTGGACACAAGTCTGTTTTGACATATATGGAGGAGTACTGCCCTTTGCATACTTTGGTTCTGGGAACGCGCCTTGGGGAGTTTACGTCGTTCTGGAACCCTACCATGATTCCCCAGCGAGGATTTTTACATATTGACATCGACCCAGATGTGCCAGGAGCAGCATATCCATATGCTGAGACGTTTGCTATCCAGTCTGACGTAAAAGTGTTTATGAAAGAGCTGCTGAAGCACTTTTCTCTAAGTAATAGTTGCTCAACGGCGGTAACGGTGCCTCGACCTGAACTTGATTTAATCAAACCATGTAGAGGCGGTTTAGTGCGACCCAAAGTACTTATGGATGCGATTCAACAGGTGATTGTTGAAGGAAGCGGTGCAGTAGTAATGGCTGAGTCAGGTAACTCGTTTGCCTGGGGAATTCACCATCTGCGATTTACTAAACCAGGCCGCTTTCGGGTCAGCACTGGCTTCGGGTCTATGGGGCATTTCGTTACGGGCGTTGTGGGTGCGGCACTGGCGAGAAATGGTAAGGCTGTTGCTATTGTTGGGGATGGTGCGATGCTCATGAATAACGAGATAAGTACAGCTGTGCAACACCAGATTCCTGCTATTTGGATTATACTCAACGACTCGCACTACAACATGTGCGATCAGGGCATGGTTTTACTTGGCTTTAAGGGTGTGCCTGCACAGATTCCACAGACGGATTTTGTTAAGATTGCCCAAAGCATGGGAGCTGATGGCATCCACATTGAAAGCGAGTCTGACATTCAACCAGCACTAGAGAAAGCACTTACCTCAAATACTCCGTTCGTTGTTGATGTAATCATTGACTCTACGCAAACTGCGCCAATTGGAAATCGTATTCGTAACTTGATTTCGTGCGTAAATAGGAACTATTAAGAGTAAATTGGACATGGTGTATCCCTCAGTAGGTATTCGTTCGATCGCATTGAGCTTTCCCAGCATCAAATGTACAAAAGATTACTACAGACAAAACTACCCAAACTTGCTTGCAACTGTAGAGAAAAAAAGCTTGGCAAACTTGTTTTCCCTTTCTGACTCCGCCCCCAGCAATGAGTATGAGTTAGAGATGATGCCATATCTCAAAGATCCCTTTCGTGGCACAGTTGAGCGATGGATACTTGCTCCTACTGAATCGTCCCTGACTCTAGAGTATCGCGCAGCAAAGGATGCCCTGGAAGCAGCAAAGGTCTTTCCCAAAGATGTAGATCTCCTACTCGTCGCCTCGTTTTTACCTGAACAAATCGGATTTGGCAATGCCGCCTTCCTTGCTCGTCAACTGGGACTACAGTGTGGCGCATGGAATCTTGATGCTTCATGTGCTAGTACCCTAATTGCCCTTCAAACTGCTTGTGCTTTAGTACAAGCAGGAATACACCGTAATGTGCTAGTAGCGATCTCATGTACCTACTCTCGCTTCTTTGATCAAGACGACACTCTTTCATGGTTTTTTAGCGACGGCGCTGGAGCTTTCTTGGTTAGTTCACTAAAACCAAACCAAGGCATTCTTGGTACAAAGACAGTTAATACAAGTATCTTGTGTGATCAATTCTCTTTCAAACTTACTGAGGACGAACAAGGCAATCAACAGTTTCGGATGCAGGTGCCCAAGGGCACGAACAAAGTGATCGGCGAAACAGCTGCGGATCTACTACTTACTTGTTGTCAGGGGGCTATTGCTGCTGCTGGTGTGACCCTGAAAGAAATTGACTTTTTTATTTTCAATACTCCCACTGCTTGGTTTGCAAGCTTCTGTACGCGTGTATTGGGCATTAACCCAGAGCGCACAATTAATGTCTACCCTCTGTATGCAAACATTGGGCCAGCACTAACCATAGCCAATTTGTACCACGCCGCACAGTTAGGCAAAATTCGCGAAAATGACTTAGTTTTGATCTATGGCTTTGGCGCAGCCAGTTCTGCTTCCGCAAGCGTAATCCGGTGGGGCGATGTGGTGCTAGGTTCTGTTCCCGACAATGAACCTGATTCGATAGTGAAAAATTCTGAAACTCAAAGTATCATTTCTTGCTAAGATATCCACCAGGATTAAAAGCATAGTTAATACCTAAATGAAAAAAACAATTCTGACGACAGGATTTTTCCTGTTGTCTTTCATGTTTCAGCTTAAAATTTTAGCGGCACAGAATTATGAAGACATTTATGTCTTTGGTGACAGCTTTTCTGATACGGGAAATGCATTCAATGCCACAAATAGAACTTTTCCCCCAAGTTCGTCATACTTTGATGGACGTTTTTCTAATGGTCCGGTTTGGGTAGAATATTTGGCACAAGACTTAGGATTATCCTTCAATCCTGACACCAACTTTGCCTATGGAGGGGCTACCACCGGAGTCAATAACATTAGTGTTCCTGGTTTACCCGGATTGCAGCAGCAAATTACTAGTTTTACCGCAGCAAGTTCGTCTGCTAATCCCAACGCCCTCTACATCCTATGGAATGGTGCTAATGATTACTTCAGTTACTTTGGGGGAGGTGTTCCTAACCCTAATCAGGCAGTCACAAATATATCAACGGCAGTGACATCACTTGCTGACGTAGGCGCTCAAGATATTATGGTAGTTAACCTGCCAGATTTGGGAAAGTTTCCGGTTGCAAACTTCAACAGTCAAATACCCAGCTTCTTCAGTACGTTAACCGATGCACATAACTCTGGCTTAGATACAACTATCAGTTTTTTGAACCAGCAACTAAACCCTCATATCAACATCATTCCCCTGAATGTTAATAACTTATTTAGTAGGATGATCGCCGATCCAGGCGAATTCGGTCTAACGAATGCTACTAACTATTGCATACAAAAATCGGTAGTACCTTTGAATTTACCTGCACAAGCAGTAGCCTGTAATCCAGATCAGTTTTTATTTTGGGATCCAGTTCATCCTACAACTGCTGGTCATCGCCTAATCGGAGAATTAGCATTTTTAGCACTGAAGCCTGCTTCTGTCCCTGAACCTTGTGGTGCATTCGGGATTTTGGCTTGTGGTTTTTTAGGAGCAGTTTTGCTACTGCAACGCAAATAGTTATTGGCAAGGATAGAAGAAAACAGTTTCATGGTCGAATGAAAGCTTGGTTCCAGTTCTATAAGGCAATACGGTTCAGATAAGCCCTTTTTTTCTCTCCCTGCATTCCCTGTGCTCCCCCTCTTATAAGGGTAGGTAGGGTTTGAGCCTCCAAGCTACTTTGTTAGCTAAACGCCTATGTATTAGTCTTTTTGCCATTTTCGCCCAAATTTTTGTAGGCTCTTATTTTGGCAAAGGTATCGACTCAGCCTATATGTTTGTAAAAAAGAGTCGTGGAATGATGATAACCAGTTACTTGCATCATAATTTAAACTTATTCCAGGTTAGAAAGTGTACTACTAGTCGTATTTATATCAATCGCACCTAAAGCTTTCATACTAGTAATAGTCCCCTCAGTTATACCTACAACATCAATAATATTCATACCTTCATAAGGTCTAGAGCTTCTGAGACTTTTGAGGCACTCACCAGTTTTTACATTCCAAAGCTTAATTGTCTCATCTTCACTACTACTAACCAGGGTATGACCGTCGGGACTAAAGGCAACGGACCATACTAACTTGCTATGTCCTGACAAAGTTTTTATACACATCCTTGTGCGGACATCCCACAGCTTAACCGTTTGGTCTCCACTGGCACTTGCAAGGATACCACCATCTGGACTGAAGGCGATAGAATACACGGAATTACTATGTTCTTGCAAAGTTCCAAGACACTGACCAGTGCAGACGTTCCACAGCCTCACTGTTTGGTCACTACTACCACTCGCCACTGTCCCGCTATCTGGACTGAAGGCAACTGACCACATCCAATCAGTATGACCCTCCAAAATTTGCAAGCAACGACCGCTACCGATATCCCATAGCCTTACTGTTTGGTCATGGCAGCCAGTAGCCAGCATATGACCGTCTCGGCTGAAGGTAACAACCCATACCCAATGGGTATGCCCTTGTAAGGTTTTGAGACACTGACCAGTGGGGACATCCCACAGCTTCACCGTTTGGTCATGACAGCTACTAGCTAGCATATTACCATCTGGGCTGAAGGCAACAGATGTGATTCGATTACTATGTCCACGCAAAGTTTTGAGGCATTGACCAGTAGTAGCATCCCACAGTTTTACAGAAAAATCCTCACTACCACTAGCAAGCAGAGTACCTTGAGGGTTGAAAGTGACTGATGTGACCCGATTACTATGTCCAGGCAAAGTTTTGAGACACTGACCCGTACTAACATCCCACAATCTCACCTTTTGGTCACCACTACCGCTTGCAACGACAGTACCTTGAGGGTTGAAAGTGACTGACCAAATCCCATTAACGTAACCCTGCAAAGTTTTGAGGCACTGACCAGTGCTGACATCCCATAGCCTCACCGTTTGATCTTCACTGCCACTTACGACTGTATAATTATCTGGACTAAAGGCGACTGACGACACCCTGCTGCCATGTCCCCCCAGAGTGTTAAAGCACTGACCAGTGCTAACCTCCCACAACTTCACCGTTCGGTCATCGCTGCCACTGACTAGTGTATAGCCATCAGAACTAAAGGCAACAGAATTTACGCAGTCACCGTGACCCTGTAGAATCTGAAAGCATTGACTGGTAGTAATATTCCATAACCACACTGTTTGATCATGACAGGCACTGGCCAAAGTTTGACCATCTGGGCTGAATGCAACTGACCTAATTCCACCGTTATGACCCAGTAGAGTTTGAAGGCATTGACCAGTGCTAATATCCCACAGCTTAACTGACGAATCATCACTACCACTAGCAAGCATAGTACCTTGAGGTTTGAAGGCAACTGATGTGACCCGATTACTATGTGCTTCGAAAGTTTTAAGACATCTCCCAGAACTAGTATCCCACACTTTCACGGAGGAGTCCTCACTGCCAGTGGCAAGCATAGTATCTTGAGAGTTGAAGGCGACTGACCAGATCCCACCTTTATGCCCCCGTAAGGTGGTGAGGCATTGTCCAGTACCGGCATCCCACAGTTTCACTGTTTGGTCATCACTGCCACTAGCAAGAAAATGACCATCGGCACTAAAGCTAATTGGCCAGATAAAACCTGTGTGTCCCTTGTAGGTAAGCAGTTGTTTTCCATCCGCAACTCGGTACAGGCGAACTTCACTATTAGTATCCCCCGTAGCTAAGAATTTTCCATCAGGGCTGAATGCCACTGAGTGAATGCCTCCCAAAGTTTCAGCAAAAGCACACTTAGCAAGATTAGCATGAGCGAAATTTACATTGTGCAAATTTACATTCCGCAGATCTGCTTGCCAAACAGTCAGATAAGAAAAATTATAGCCATTTAGATTCGTCTCCAGATGGCAAAGCAGATTTAGAATATTGCCACCTGTATACCCTGGTTCTAACGGAGATTTTTCTCCCAGTCTTGCAAGAATTTGAGTTAACTGATTTTCAATGTTTTTTTTGCTTCTTAAGCTGTGAACCAACCCATCTATAACTGGTTTGATAATGAGGCGAATTTGAGTATCCCTAATATATTCTTTTGCTGTTGCCTTCATTAGAGCATGACCCTGCAATAAATCAATATTCTCACTAACAATTTCTTCACAGACGCTTTCTACCAAGCTACTAGTCATATACTCCATAACTACAGGCTGAAGAGTAAAGGATGATCCAGTTTTTTCAATAGGCGTAGGCGTAGCTTTCTCGATTAGCGATCGCCTTCTTAAAGATTCCACAGCCTCAAGTAATTTTGCTGGTGCTACCGATGATATAAGATCATCTCGCAATTCTGATAGTGTAACCGACTCGCGATTAATCGCTAGCCAGTACATAATATCTTTTTCTAAATCTGACAAGCGCTCAAACTGCTGGTCTAAAATATCACGAATGTCGCCAAAAACAGATGTGTCTTGTTGCAAAAATTCACTCACATTACCATCAAAGATATCTTGAACGGTCGTGGCAACTATCTTTAGGGCTAATGGATTGCCTGCGTAACGCTCAATCATTACTTTCCATTCATCCTCTGCCGCCGATAGCCCTTTGAATTTTAAGATTTCTTGCCCTTCTGCCACTTTTAAACCATTAAGTGCTAATGAGCGAACAGGTAGTGCTAGTCCTTCTAGCAATGCCACTTCTCTAGGTTTTTCCCGACTAGTCAGCATTAAGCAGCTTTGATGAGTCGCTTCTCCTACTCGTCTTAAAAGCTCACCATATTCCTCATATCCTTCAGGGTAAAGTCCGGCGCGGCTACCACTGCGGAGAATTGACTCTACATTATCAAGTATCACCAAACAGCGATAATTTTGTAAATAATAGAGTAACCGCGATACCCGTTCGCTAAAGCTTTCTGGTAAGTTTGCTTCCGTTTCCTGTTCCTCAGATAAAAATTGGATCAGATTACTTAGAATAATTTTAACAGGTGGAGCTTCTCGTAGCGATCGCCAGATCACATACTCAAAGTTATCCTGAGCCTGTTGAGCAAACTTTACAGACAGCGCCGTTTTACCAATACCTCCTATTCCCAATAGTGCCACCAATTGGCATTGCTCATTGAGAATCCATTCCTCTAGCATAGTAAGTTCTTCAGTACGTCCATAAAAAACTGAGTTAAAGATAGCTTCTCCCCAATCTAGACGAGTATTTGAGCTTAAATAGTCACTTTTATCTGTTTTTAAGCTAAAAACTGAAAAAAGCTTCTCAATAGTCTGTTTGTCAACTCCTCCTTCCCGATTCATTACTTTCGAGATAGTAGTGGAATGTAACCCAGAGCGTGCGCTCATTTCTTCAAGTGTGTACCTGTTTCCAAAATTTTCCTTGGCTTCTGACTGATGTTTTGCTTCCTTAATTTTTTGTAACCCTTTGCTAGTAAGTGCAACGCCACGCTTCCGTCTCCAATTCTGTAGAGTCATATATTAACTCACTGTTAATGTAATCACCTTTGATTAAGAAGAATTATCTACTAGGTTGCTATATATATGAAGTGATGCATATCACAACTGACATTAGTTTTTCAGCCGAAAGCTTCTTTTACTTGGCTAATAGCAGGTTGATTCCGTGTGCTACTAGTTGTTTAATACTTTGACTTTTCAGTAATGTCTTTGGGATGTAAAGCTTAAGTTCAATGTTAAAATCTCGATTTTCACTGGTAAAGACAGTTTTAAATTGGCAATATTGATAAGGAAAGTTTGTATATATCTACCCTGTCAATCAATGAATAAAACTGCTGTACTTAAATTTTCCCGTTTGGCAACCTCCAGTAAAAAAAGGGCGCTGAAGCGAATTACTTTAAACTTGACATTAGATGAAGCCGAGAACCTTGAAAAGTATTGTGAACACACAGGTAAACCAGCAATAGATGTGATTCGGGAACTCATTCAAGCCTTACCTTGACCTGACTTTTCAGTCCATGGCTGAAAAGCCTCAGTCCAGAAGAGTTATAAGTAGGTCGGCGCAATTAAAGTTAACTGGCTAAGGCTGTCATTTGTCATTCGTCATTTGTCATTAGTAAGGGTTTGAAGCTTATTTACGTTTCGTAACATACTTGAGTTTTTTCACACCATTGTACTTAGCTAAGGTAGAAGCTGTTGCAGATTTAGACAAGGGTTTTAAACTGATATAAATCCCCCGGTTCAATAAAAAAGTAAGTTTTGTGTTGGGGTTATATTTCGACTTACTTCGACTACGCGCTTGGTGAGCGTAGCCGAACGCGAGTGCGTCTCGCTCTTAAGGGCAGTACAAGTCGCTTAATAACCAATCCCCATTACAAAACAAAGGTCTTAAACCCTTTAATTTAAGATAAAGCAATACTCTTGAGGTTAAGCCTAAAACTCTTTGTCAAAGTTAATTTTTTTTACGAGTTGCCTTCTCTACGAGATGCTTCTGCCAACGCGCAGCGTCTCGTAGAGACGAAAGAGAAGGAAGAAATGCTTAACTGCTGTACGTTCGGTATAAAGGTGAAGCGGTGATAATTTATTTTTTAACGCTAACTTACTTATTTTGGCATCTATTTAATTCTAGATACTCCCAATTTAATTGTAAGGCCGCTTTACTTACCTTTATAACAGGGCTATTTCATTCTACACATAAACCACCCGTAACTGAAGTTCCTGGCTCATAGCTAAAGTCCGTTAAAACGGACTATAACCCAATACCGTTCAGTTAAGGTGCAACATCATTAGACTCAGAATGAATTCTGAGGCGGGCTAGATGAGAATCAAATAGCCCTGCGTTTATAACGGAAGTTACGTTGGTAGAATATCTGTTTTTTTATTTATTTTTACTTATATAAATGACTCTAATTGCTATCAATTTAGCATTAACAATGTTGAATAAAGTCTTAACCCAATACTGCCCAGGTTTTGGCAAAAAAATAAAAAATGTCTAGGTTGAGTTGAAGAACGAAACCCTACCGAAGAGCGGGGTTTATTGGGTAACGCTTGGTTCAACCTAACCTACAAATATTCAAAACCTACGCAGTATTGAGTCTTAACCTAAATTTGTACTAAGTTTAACTCAACCTTTGCTTACGCTGTATGCCTTAGTAAGAAGATTGTGTAGTGGCTATATTAAAATACGGCAGCTACATCAACTTTTAGATGTATTACTACCATTAGCCCAAAGTTAGAAGTGAAATTGGAGGTTATTACGCAATACGCTTGGCTTTGTGGATAGTTGTAGGTTGGGTTGAACTTTAGTGTTACCCAACAAACGCCCGTTGTAGGTTGGGTTTCGTTCCTACACATTTTTATTTTTTGGGCTTAACCCAAGCGTATTGGGTTATTACGAGTTGCTGTTGACTGCATTAAGCAGCAGAGATTCATGAAACTGCAACGGATCCAATTACATATACTCTGAGCCAAATTAACTGGAGCCTAGACCCATGAGATGCACAGATGCTGTTTGCATAGCGAAAAACGATCTATCTACGCGGACAGCATGACATTTGCATATTTCCTGTGGTGTTTTCTTACTAAAGTTGAGGAGTACAAATGGTTGAGGCTATGGTTGTTGCTTGGTTATTACTGTTTTTTGGCGATTTTCTATCTACATTCTTTTACCATGTACCCGAGCACGTTTTTGGTAGCCTTCATTTAAAAACGCACCACTCCTGGAAGAAGGACTTTTGCCACTACGCTATTTTGACTTTTAATCCCCAGGTTCTTTTAGATGGTATTTTGGGAGCTTTGCCTTATGTACTTATAGCAGTACTCTTGTGGTCTTTCTCTCCTATTGGCGTTATCTCTGGATTACTGCTTGGTCAATTTCATGTTTGGTGGAGACACATAAGTGTACTGGGCTGGCAAACTCCAAAGCCTGTAAATATTTTATGCCAAATTCTATTTATTACTACTCCTGAAAGACACTGGTTACATCATCACAAAACTAATTTAGGTTTTGGTGATATTTTCAGCTTTTTTGAACAACCTGCACAAATGTGGTTACGCTGGCTGCGGCTACTCAGACTTCGTTTTCGCTACTCTCGGATCTAACTGAAGCTACCGCTTACCGAAATACTTTTTAAAAGTACCAAAATCAGGTGCGATCGCAGCTTAAACCTCATCTAAGTTGATAACCGTAGTTTTTG
The DNA here is from genome assembly GCF_020829445.1 of Nostoc sp. CHAB 5836. Classification (GTDB taxonomy): domain Bacteria; phylum Cyanobacteriota; class Cyanobacteriia; order Cyanobacteriales; family Nostocaceae; genus Nostoc. Next base: position 21,466 of record NZ_JAIVFV010000008.1, on the reverse strand, counting down.
CCCTCACCCTAAATCTCTCTCCCATATGTGGAAGAAGGGGTTGGAGGATGAGGGTAAATCCTTTTAGACCTTAAATTTCTCGGTAATCCGCTTCATTGCCTCTTCGACATTCTCGCGACTATTAAATGCCGAAATGCGGAAGTAACCTTCACCCGCAGCACCAAAGCCAGAACCAGGGGTTCCGACAACGTTGACAGTTTGCAGCAGCTGATCAAAGAATTCCCAACTAGATAAACTATTAGGCGTTTTTACCCAGACGTAAGGTGCATTCACGCCTCCATAAACTGATAATCCGGCGGCTGTGAGTTTCTCGCGGATAATTTTGGCGTTTTCTAAATAGAAACTAACCAATCCTTTGATTTGTGCTTGTCCTTCTTCAGAGTAAACCGCTTCGGCTCCCCGTTGGACGATGTAAGAAACGCCATTAAATTTGGTGGACTGGCGGCGATTCCACAGTTTCCATAGTTCCACATCGGAACCATCGGCGGCTTTTGCTTTGAGTGTCTTTGGTACTACTGTTAACGCGCAACGAGTTCCTGTAAAGCCTGCATTTTTGGAGAAAGACCGAAATTCGATCGCAACTTCTCTTGCACCTTCAATTTCATAAATTGAGTGGGGAATCGATGGATCGGTAATGTAAGCTTCGTAGGCTGCATCAAAGAAAATAATTGAATTATTAGCTTTGGCATAGTCCACCCATGCCTTGAGATATTCTTTGGTAGCAGTTGCACCAGTGGGGTTATTGGGAAAGCAGAGATAAATTAAATCGACTTTCTTTGAGGGAATCTCGGCGGTGAAGTCGTTATCAGCCGTAATTGGCAGATAGACCAAACCCTCAAATTCGCCTTGATCATTGGCATCCCCGGTATTTCCCACCATAACGTTAGTGTCTACATACACGGGATAAACTGGGTCAGTAACGGCGATGATGTTATCATGACCAAAGATTTCCAGAATGTTACCCGTGTCGCATTTAGAACCGTCGGAGATAAAGATTTCCGAAGCATCGATCGCCGCTCCCCGCCCTTGGAAATCTTGAGTAGCAATTTTCTCTCGCAACCAAGGGTAGCCTTGCTCTGGGCCGTAGCCTTTGAAGGTATTGCGATCGCCCATTTCTTCCACAGCTTTAATCATCGCTGTGCGGCAAGCTTCTGGCAGAGGTTCGGTAACATCGCCAATGCCCAGCCGGATGATTTTAGCATTAGTGTTCGCTTGGGCAAAGACATTGACCCGCCGAGCAATTTCTGGAAACAGATAACCTGCTTTCAGCTTCAGGTAGTTGTCGTTAATACTTGCCATAGTAAATTATGAAAAAACGCCCTTAAACAGCTTACTGCTAATTTATCAGGGCGGGGAAGTAAGGGGGTGGGGTGTTAGGGACTTTTGCAAGAGGTCTAATCTTCTCCGGTGGCGAAAAAAGACAATTTTTAGTAGTGGTAAAAATCTGGAAAGACGAAACACAGAAATTTCAACAAAAAGTGGCACGGAATTTAGAAATAGCACCAAATTTTGGGAAAGCTGCAAACAACTTGTATAAACTACAAAGTGTTTCGTTGAGCATAGTTAAGGCTGCTTGCCCTTAAAAATTGCGATCGCTGCTTCAGTTCTCTTGGAATTGCATTTAAATCACTTTCTAAGCTATAACTCAAGGTGATAAAAGAATTCTTATTGGATGATTGTCACGAAACAAGAGTCCAGCAAGAATTAATTTCTTTACCGCCTAAAAAACTTTCATGCTCAAACACATATGTGCAAGCGTCACCGTCTTGATTTTAACTTTGGGGTTTGTATCTATATCTCACGCTGCAACTCTCCGTTCAACTTGGGTGGAAAATGAAATTTACCAATACAATCATCCCTTTGCATCTTCGTTGCCGCAAGAACTGGCAACGAAGATGCAAAAGATGACAGCTACACCCTTGGCCTTCTATCGAGGGACGGCTCACATCTTTTATCGGGATATGCAAACTTTACCAGGTTCAGGATTTGTAAATTCCTCTACCTCAGCCATCTGGTTAGAAGGAGATATGCATCTACAAAATCTTGGGGGAATGAGAGATAACAACGGTAACAACGTCTTTGACACCACTGATTTTGATGAAGGCTATCTTGGTCCTTACGTTTGGGATTTGCGACGTATGGCAGTTTCAATTCTCTTAGCAGCTAAAGAGAACGGTCAAAGCTCCAGTGATGCTCAAGATATTGTCCGAAATTTCCTGGATGCTTACCTCAACAAGATGAAAGACTTTAAGGGGACTAACGATGAGTTATCATACCGTCTAGAAGAGAGCAATACCAACGGTGTGGTCAAGGATTTAATTCAACAGGCAGCAGCCAACAGCCGCTCTAGTTTGTTAAATAAGTACACTTTCATAAATTCTAGTAGCAATCGAGTCTTCCAGACAACTTCAAAATTTCAACCTGTATCCAGCAGCACCTATTCAAACATTGCTGGGGCTATGAGCAGCTACATCGCCTCAATTCCTAGCAGTAAGCGCTACAGCAATAGTTACTACACTCTCAAGGACATTCGCCTCAAATTAGGTTCAGGCACTGGTAATCTTGGTAAATATCGGTATTACTTGCTGATTGATGGCCCAAGTTCAGCAACCGATGATGACCGGATTTTGGAGATGAAGCAGGAGGCTTCTAGCGCTGTGGCGATCGCAGTCCCAGGTTTGCTGCCAACTTCAGTCTATGGAAATCATGAAGGAGCGAGGGTGACAATCGCCACCAAAGCAATGCTTTCTAATACGGACCCTTTAGTTGGCTACACTACGGTCAATAGCATCCCCTTTATGCTGCATGAAAAATCCCCTTATCAAGTGGACTTTGACTATACATTGCTAACTACTAAGTCAAAGTTCATGGATGCCATGGCCTATGCAGGGAAGGTCGTTGCCAAGAACCATGCCATCTCTGATAAAGACTACGATGCTACGATTATTCCTGAAAGCGTTGATAAAGAAGTGACTGATATCGTCAGCCGTAACAAGATTGCATTCAAGGATGAGATTGTTAACTTTGCTCTAGACTATGCAACTCAAGTCGAGTACGACTATGGGAGTTTCAAAGACGCTTACAACCGAAGGGTGACACTCTACTAAGTAGAGCGACGCAAATAAAGCTAACTAGCTAAGGCTGTCATTTGTCATTTGTCCTTCGTCATTTATAAGGGTTTAAGGTGTACTTACGTTTCGTAATATAGTTTGGTTTATTCTTGCCGACTTACTTAAACGGGAGCTTTTGCGTCTGGGCTTATTGACTCTTGGCATGGGGCGTTGCTCCCGTTAATTTTTAGCGCGAGTGTAAATCTGTTGTGTGTAGGATAGTGGCGGTGTACAGCAGTATTACTTTGAGTTGTCCCTATATTCTCCACAAATAATAAGTAGAGCGACGCAAATAAAGCTAACTGGCCAAGGCTGTCATTTGTCATTTGTCCTTAGTCATTTATAAGGGTTTCAGGTGTATTTACGTTTCGTAATATAGTTTAGTTTATTCTTGCCGACTTACTTATAATCATCTCTTCTGCTGAAATTAAAACAGAAGGTATTGAGTTTGATTGACCACGACGGGAGCATCCCACTTATGCAAAAATACCAAAGGAAAGTGTAGTATAAGGACTACGCAAGATGAATCTGGGCTAGACCTATGACCCCTGAAGAAAAACAAGGTTTACAAATAACGCTGCTTGAACGTGTTCATGTAGGTTGTGAGCAGATTTACCACGGCTAACAGCATCATATAAAGCTTGCATGAACTTGATTGTTACTTGATAAAAGACATCTTTAGCCAAGCTATAAAATTTACTTATGTATTTTTAATTACAATCAATATCACAAAATTATTTTTTTTACAAGAATAAATTGCGTTTTTGTCAAGAACAAAACAAAATTTCACAAGATATAGAATTTTTAATAAGCGAACAAAATATATATGTGCAGAGGATAAAATTTCGATTATGAAAAGGGCAATATATATTACAAATTACTTAATTTTACATATTGAAGATTAAGTAAAGAAGTTTACTTGACATCGGAATAATGATAAGAATAACTATGTTGAGCAAGTAACATAAAACACTTAATAAACCAATTTAAACGAGCTATTTGCCTCGATTTTTGCCTAATTTATTGAGAATTAAAGCCATTTCGACTATCGGGGATATGAAAGGCTCAGATAAATTCGAGAAACCATCTCAGACAAATATCAAAGGCTCAGATACCAATGAAGCTAATAAGTACGTTGGTGCGAAAAAAGTCAAGTATGTTACGAAACGTAAATAAGCTTAAAACCTTTACTAATGACCAATGACAAAGGACAAATGACAGCCTTAGCCAGTTAACTTTAATTGCGCCAACCTACTTACTGCTTTAGACCAGATCGTCAATGATCGGTATCCAAATAATAAAGATGTCGCTAGAAAAGCACTACAACAATTTGCTGACCAAGTTGCTTATCAACAAACTACAGGAGATGGAAATGTAGTACAAAGAACTGAAACTGGCATTGGCCCCGGTAGAGGACATTTTCAATATGAAATAGCTACTGGTGATGGATCAGGTGCAAATAAAACTGCGGTAAACAGAGCTATTAATTGGTATGAAGACAGGAATATTCAAGTACCTGAATGGATTAACAACCTAAAAGGAAAAAATGTTGATTTTACAACATTATCTAAAGAGCAGCAAACCCCATTATTCTTCTATGATAAAAATGCAGGGTAAGCGCATTTAATTTTGTAGCTTAAAATACAGATTATTCAGCAAAGGTGCGTGTTAAGAATTGTATTTGAGTATTAAATATGTCAAGTAGTAGTCTAATAAATAAAACGTCTATTTTATATCAGGGTTCGTCTCATGGTATCGTTTTAGACGTTGGGTTGAATCGATAGTTGAGACGGTGGGAGCGCAGGTAATCCCCTCTTGCTGCTTGTCTATCTCATCATAATGAGACCTCAGAAGCCTCTTGTCAATAGGGTTTGAGACGCGCTTACCCTGATTTAGGCAAGGCTGGTAGTAAAGTTTACATTGATGCTCTAGAACAAATTTTTAACAGAGCTAAAATTGAAACACTAGATCGTTCAATTGAAATTCTCAATCAGGGTTTGAAAAATTTAATCGAAGAAACTTCTAAATACAACAAAGAATAGCACTTGGTTCGCGAATGATATTTGCGAACCAATCTACCCTTTACACCGTGAAAAGTCAGAATAGACATGAGTAGTGCAACAAACCATCGTCGCGATCGCATGTTCGGTATCAAAATACCCAAGCTTTTCCCAGTTTGGCAGCAAGTGTTTGGAGAAGCACGCACCCGGATTTTGCTCTGGTATTTACTGATTATCGGAACAGCATTTCTAATTGCCATTCCCGCATTTCGTTACATCCTCTATCAGCGTATTGATGAGCGCGTTCACCAAGACATGAGAGACGACATGAAGGCTTTTAACGCCTTGATTAGCGGTGAAACTATTGCTCCGGAGAATGTGTTCACTGATAAAGACCCAGAAGAGGTGATAATTGAGCCAGAGAAATTGAAGTGGTTGCTTTCTGGAAAAAAACAAATTAGTCCTCCCGCTTCCAAAGAAGATTTAATGCTGCTTTTTAGAGCTTATCTGCTGTATCGACTGCCAGAAGATGAGTCCTATTTCATCACGTTTATTGATGGTGAATTTTACAAATCTAGTCCCAGGGCGCGCCCCAAGCCACTTGCCAAGGACTTACCACTCATGCGACGCTGGGCAAAACAAACCAAACCAGAACAGGGAGAACAAGAATTCTCTGAGCCGGAAGTTGGCAAGATTCTTTATATAGTAGAACCGATTAGAATTAATGGACAAATCCAAGGAGTCTTCGTTATTGCCCATAGTACATCTGGTGAACGGGCAGAGGCTCTAGAAGCAGTTTCGACAATTATTGAAGTTTCTAGCTTAGTGTTTTTAGTCTCGTTAATCTTGGCGTGGTTAGCTGCGGGACGCGTGCTGGCTCCCCTACGAACAATTACCAGTACTGCTCACGCCATTAGTGAAACAGACTTGACTAAGCGCTTGCCCGTGCGAGGTAAGGGAGAACTGGGAGAACTAGCAACGACATTCAATGAAATGATGGACAGACTCGAAGCAGCCTTTGCCACTCAGCGAGAATTTGTCAACGACGCTGGACATGAACTGCGGACTCCCATTACCATCGTTCGCGGACATCTAGAACTCATGGGTGATGACCCCCAAGAGCAACAAGAAACTTTGGCACTGGTGATTGGAGAACTAGACCGGATGAGTCGGTTAGTCGATGACATGATTTTGCTAGCAAAGGCAGAACGCACAGACTTTTTATTGTTATCGACGGTGAATGTTACAGAATTGACTCAAGAATTATTTGTGAAAGCCCAGGCATTAGCAGAGCGGAACTGGCAATTGGATACGATCGCCAAAGGTCAAATTATAGTCGATCGCCAAAGAATTACTGAAGCTGTGATGAACCTAGCACAAAATGCGACTCAGCATACTGGGAAGAGTGATACTGTTTCTATAGGTTCGGCGATCGCCAAAGGAAAAGTCCGGTTCTGGGTACGCGATACAGGCGAAGGAATTCCCCTTTTAGACCAAAAACGCATTTTTGAACGCTTTGCCCGAACTTCCAAAAGTCGCCGTCGTTCCGAAGGTGCTGGATTGGGACTGGCTATTGTGCGAGCGATCGCCGAAAGTCATGCAGGGCAAGTATTGCTTTCTAGCCAATTAGGAAAAGGTTCGATGTTTACCATTGTTTTACCGCTTGACCCCCCGCAAGAAATCACTGCTTATGCTCAAAATTCTGATTGCTGAAGATGAACTTCAGATAGCGAAATTTATTGAAAAAGGATTGCGATCGCAAGGGTTTACAACTACAGTTGTTGCCGATGGACTGCATGTGTTGGATGTCGCCCAAAGTGGGAGCTTTGATTTACTAATTTTAGATCTGGGGTTGCCCGGAAAAGATGGTTTTCAGGTACTAGAAGAACTGCGCGGACAGGGAGAAAATATACCTGTGATTATCCTCTCAGCCCGCAGCGATCTTCACGATAAAGTCAACGGCCTAGAAGGAGGTGCAGATGATTATGTTACCAAACCCTTCCGTTTTGAGGAACTTCTGGCGCGGGTACGGGTACGTTTGCGAAGTGCCAAACCTGTAGGAGATACAGAAAATTTCATCCTCAACGTCGGGAATGTGGTGCTAAATCTGCGAACTCGACAGGTGAAAGTCGGCCATCGCCCCGTGGAATTGTCCGCTCGTGAATTTACAATGGCAGAAATGTTTTGCCGTCATCCAGGTCAAGTTATTAGTAGAGAACAACTATTAGATTCTGTTTGGGGCTACGATTATAATCCAGGTTCTAACATTGTCGATGTTTATGTCGGCTATCTCCGGAAAAAACTCGGCAATAAAGTGATTGAAACTGTTAGGGGTATGGGTTATCGTTTGCGAATATGAATCAAATTTTGATTGTCGAAGACGAAGCAGGAGTCGCTGCTTTTATTGAGAAAGGATTAAGAAAACAAGGATATATAACCAGTGTTGCCCAAGATGGACAACAAGCAATCTTTTTAACTCAGAATAGTGGATTTGATTTGATATTACTTGATTTGGGTCTACCGATTATGGACGGTTGGGCGGTATTAAAAGAACTTCGCGATCGCAAAGAAACAGTACCCATTATCATCGTCACAGCTCGTAAAGACGAGCGCGATCGCACCTTTGCATTTGATAATGGAGCAAATGACTACATTACCAAGCCATTTCGCTTTACTGACTTACTAGAGCGAATTAAAATCCATCTGAATCGTAGTTGAGTATTATAAAACTTTAAACAAAATTTTAGATGCCTTAAAGGTTCTATGAACGAATGGTAATTTCTAAAAAGCCATGTCTGACTTTATTTGACTATGTAGAACTGAACTATGAAACAACACAGTAGCCTTGATGAATTACCTTCTGCACAATCAAAAAACCGCTTGCAAATATCAATCAACTCAAGGAATTGGTTCAGCCATCTCAAGGTTGGCCAAAAGATTAGTATTGGATATGGACTGCTTGTGAGTGTGAGTGTGCTGGCAACTACTATTGGTTATGTGATTGCCGAACACTATCAGCAACAGGCGCAAAAACAGGAAGAAGCGGTAATCCATGAGTTGTATAGCGTCCATAACCTGAAAACGAGCGTCTTTCGTATTCGCACTAAACAACACAAGCTGATTTTATACAAGAATCAGCCAGAGATCTGGCAAGAGAAATACACTGAATTAGTTAAATATATTACTCAAGCCCGACAAGTTTGGTCTGAATTTAGAGCGCAACACAGCGTTGAGAACCATCCTAAATATTATTCCGCAAATCAGCACAAGGCGATTCAACGCTTGTTAGAAACCCATAAGGATTTTAGCGTCTACCTACAACATACAGAAACTTTATTGCAGGAAAATAATATCAGCCAATTATCAGCAAGGAAAATTGAAGCTGCACATAATCAACTGTTCCATTTCATGCACAGTTCGTCGGTTTTCATGATTGATGATTTTCTTGATGACATTACGAACCTTGTGGAAGTTACAGGTCAAGAATATCAGCAAATCCAACCGGATCTGCAAACGGCAGAAAAATTACATCTATACGTGATTGTGGGTAGCCTGTTATTATCGTTTGCGATCGCAATTTTATTAGCAATTTATACCAGTCACACCATTGCCCGTCCCATTCAAGCCCTCACTCATGTTGCCCAACAGGTTACGGAAGAATCTAACTTCGATTTGCAAGCACCTGTAACAACCAATGATGAAATTGGTATCTTGGCTACTTACCTAAATCGTCTTATCCAGGAAGTTCAGCAACTCATCAAAATTCAGCAAGATGCTAACGAACAGCTAGAAGTATACAATCAGGTGCTAGAAGAGAAGGTATGTGAACGGACGCAGCAGTTAAATGAAAAAAATCGCTCCCTAGAGTTGGCGTTAGAAGAATTGCGCCGCACCCAAGCACAGCTTTTAGAAAGTCAGCAAAATCTAAAGTAACCTGAAAAGCGAAGATTTATCACTGATTTAACTGATTATTGGATTACACAGATTTTCTTATTTAAGCAAGTCGGCGTGAATAAATCAAAGTACATTAAGTAATGTAAAAAATTCTGGAATTAGTTTGTAGTCAGGACTTTAGTCCTCTTTTGAGGGCTGAAGCCCTCACTACAAACCTTGTATATTCATTAGCTTTGTTTCTGTCTAAAAATTAGTAAAAACCGATTGTGACAGTTCAGGGTGCGGAATGTAGGATAGAAGTAATCATGAGAATACTCTCATAAAAGTTTCATCTAAGACTCATCTAAAATTGCGACTCTATTTAGTAGAGCATCCATTCACTCAATAACAGAGGGGCATTTAGCTATGAGATTGATGGTATATTCTCACGATGGCTTCGGTCTCGGTAATATTCGCAGAATGCTAGCAATTTGCACTCACTTACTAGATTCAATTGAGGAACTTTCTATCTTAGTTGTTTCTGGTTCGCCGATGTTACATAGCTTTCGTCTGCCTAAAAGATTGGATTATATTAAGCTACCCTGCTTAAATCGGGGAACATCGGGTGAGATGTCTGCCAAGTATCTGGGGACAGAAATTGATGAAACAGTACAACTGCGATCGGAGTTAATTTTATCCGCGATCGCCAATTTTAAACCAGATATATTTCTAGTAGATAAAAAGCCTTATGGCATTCGTAATGAGTTAAAAGCTGCTGTCGAATACCTGAAGGCAGAATTGCCAGAAACTCCTCTGATATTACTGTTGCGCGACATTTTGGATAGTCCCGATGTCACCATTCAAGAATGGCAAAAGCACGGTTATTATCAAGCAATTGAAAAGTTTTATCAAAGCGTGCTTGTCGTTGGCACTCCAGAAATTTTCGACATTCGCCAAGAATATCAATTACCACCAATGATTGCCAACAAAATACAATTTTGTGGCTACATTCGCCAAGAATTAGAGCGTAAAAGTCCCAATCTCGTCCGCACAGAATTGCGACTCAACCCAGGAGAACGGCTAGTTTTAGTCACACCAGGAGGCGGTGAGGATGGCTTCGACTTAATTGATACCTATCTATCAAGTTTGGCATTGTTGCCTGCTTCTCATCAACTGAGAAGTTTGATTATATGCGGCCCGGAAATGCCTTTAGAAGATAGAACTGCACTAGAGTTGAAAGCAGCTTTATATCCGCAAGTACAGATGTGCGAGTTTACCGACGATTTAATGAGCTATATTGCCGCAGCGGATGCTGTGGTAGCAATGGGTGGCTACAACACCATCTGCGAGATTCTTTCAGCGGGTAAGCCAGCAGTGATAGTACCCAGAATTAAACCATCCCAAGAGCAATGGATGCGAGCAGAACATTTGACAAAGCTGGGAATTCTAACAGCTATTCATCCAGATTACCTGACTCCAGAAACATTGATGCGATCGCTGTTACAGCAAGTATATAGTCTACAATCTCAAATTTTCCCTCCCGCGATCGATTTGAATGCATTGCCCAAAATTAGCCAATATATCTCTACTTTACTAGCGAACAAAAAGAATCCAGTTCGAGTTGGCAGAATGTACCATCCAGCAGAACAATTACATAATTTAACGGCGATCGCCAAAATTACTTAAGTCAATACATTAGAGGAGTAAAGTTGTCATGAAACGTCTTATGTTCTACTGCCAACATATTTTAGGTATGGGGCATTTAGTTCGCAGTATCGAAATTGTCCGTGGTTTAACCAAAGATTTTCACATTTGTTTTATTAATGGTGGTGAAATCATTAATGAATTGGAAATCCCCCCTGGTGTTGAAGTTATCAACCTACCTGCAATTAAAACAGATAGTGAATTTCAAGAATTGCAAGTTGTAGATAATAATTTTAGCCTTACCGAAGTTCAGGAAATCAGAAAAAATCAACTCTTAGATATATTTAATGTTTTCCAACCTGATATTCTAATGATTGAGTTGTTTCCTTTCGGTAGAAGACGCTTTTCTTTGGAATTAATTCCCTTATTAGAAAAGGTCAAATCAACAGGTTCCACAAAAGTAGTTTGTAGCCTAAGAGATATTGTAGTTACCAAAAAACACAAGCAGGCAAAATACGAAGAAAAAATCTGCAACTTAATGAACCAGTACTTTGACCTATTACTGGTGCATGGCGACCCCAAATTTGTGCCACTAGAAGAAACATTTTCTAGAGTTCGTGACCTAAAATGTCAAGTAAACTACACCGGATATGTAGTACAAAAACCCCCGAAAAATCCTCTGTTGACTAGAGAAGAAAGAGAAATACTTAATTCTAATCAACCTATGATTCTAGCCAGCGTTGGAGGTGGAAGGTTTGGTCATGAATTACTTGATTGTGTAGTGCAAACAGCCCCTTTACTAGAGAAAAAACTGCCTCACCTCATCCAGATTTTTACCGGCCCTTTCATGCCAGAGGAAAAATTTCATCAGTTGCAAGCAATGGCAAAAGATAGCAAAAATATTCGTATTTGCTACTATACTCCTTACTTCCTAAGTTATATGCAAAAAGCAGAACTTTCGATAAATATGTCTGGTTACAACACCACATTGAATGTTTTAACAACAGGGGTACGAGCCATGATTCTTCCTTTCACTGGCAACGAAGATTTAGAACAAACTATGAGAGCGGAAAAATTAGACAAATTAGGAATCGTCAAAATGATAACTCCTAAGGATTTAAAACCAAATTTGTTCGCCGAAAAAATTATCAGCAACCTCAAAGAGCAACCGAAAAAAATTAGCTTTGATTTTGCTGGAGTTGAGCAAACTGCAAACATTTTAAGCAATCTAAATGGTAATCATAACGATAACCACAGAGTTGCTTAATGAGTGCTGTACATGGATAGCGGGGGTTTAGCCCGTGCTGAGTAAAAACACAATTTTGAATAATACTGTCTTATAAAAATCAGAGATTAACACAAATGAGAATCATGGAGAAAGTAAAAATTTGCATTACTACACTTGAATATCCACCAGATATTGGGGGAGTTGGTGAGTCAGTACATCGAATTGCAAAAATGTTAATTGACAGTGGTTATGAAGTCCACGTTGCAGTTTTTCGGTCTAAAGAACGCCTAGTTGCTGATGGAAGTTGTAGACGAGCCAGTTGCACAACAACACTGCAAAATGGTGTATTTGTGCATCGCATCAAGTCAGCAGCCCGCGATAGTGTAACAGAAATCCAAGACTTTTTTAGTGACGTTTATTTTCAACTCAAATACTTACATCAAAAGTATAACTATAACCTGTTTCATGCCTTTTTCATGAATGAAACAGGGTATGTAACGACACTTTTAGCAAAAGGAAATGATGTTCCGGTAATCAATAGCGTTCGCGGTAGTGACTTGCACAAGCATATTTTTAATCCAAAAAATCACGCTCAAATCGCATGGATTTTAGAAAATTCTGCTTGGGTAACATTTGTGAGTCGGGACTTGCAGAAAAGAGCTAGCGTCATTACTCCCAGTGTCAACTTAAAATCATCAGCTTTCTGGAATTCCATTGCACCTATCAACTTTGAGCAATTCCCTACTCCCTCTCTAGTTAACGAATTGTCAGGTATCGTGATTGGTTCATCGGGTAGATTCCGAGACAAGAAGGGAATTGAATTTCTCCTTGATGCCTGCGCCCAATTGAGTCAAGAGTTAGATTTAACACTTTTACTCATAGGTGATTTTGTGGAGAAAGAACGAGAATACTGGCAGCAACAAATACAGCAAAGTGGAATTGGCAAAAACCTCCGCATCACCGGAATCACCAGCCGCCAGGAAGCTCTAGCTTATCTGCCCCACCTAGATATTTTTGCCATTCCTTCACTGCACGATGGTTGTCCGAATACGCTCTTAGAAGCGATGTCAGCAGGCCGAGCAATTATTGGCACTCGTGTAGATGCGATCGCAGAAATTATCGAAGACGGTGTAAACGGTTTACTAATCAACCCCGGCAGTACAGAAGAACTGACTGCTTCACTGCGATATTTAGCAACTCAACCAGAACTGCGGCAAAAATTGGGTGCAGCAGCAAAGATAAAAGTCAGACAGCAGCTTGCCCCATCGGTAGAATACCAAAACTGGATCGATGTTTACCAAAAAACCTTAGCGACACCTGAATCAGTTTTGTTAGGCAAGGTATCTCTCGTGTAAGTAGGTCGGCGCAATTAAAGCTAACTGGCTAAGGCTGTCATTTGTCATTTGTCATTTGTCATTTACAAGGGTTTTAAACTTATTTACCTTTCGTAACATATTGCGCCAACTTACTTAGTCAAACAATTTTAGATTTTAAATTTTGGATTTTGGCTTGAAAACAATACGCAGTGCTGAGTCAGTAAGGTGTGTTGTCGCCAAAGGCCGCACCACCAAAGATTTACGGTGCGTTAGGACGTTCTGTCCATAACGCACTCTACCAGATTACAGAATTTAAACCATGAATAAGCCAAAAGTCACCATAGTTGTTTCGCAGCGTGAGAGATTCAGTTACACCCGCGAATCCCTAGAAAGTATTTACGAAAATACTCAAGTACCTTTTTCTCTAATTTATGTAGACGGCGGTTCACCTCGCCACATCCAGCGCTACCTCGAAGAACAGGCGCAAGAAAGACAATTCCAGCTAATCCGCACAGAACACTACCTTGCACCCAACCAAGCCCGCAACCTGGGTTTACAGCAAGTTGATAGCGAGTACCTAGTCTTTATTGACAACGATGTGATTGTCAATCCAGGTTGGCTGAACTCTTTGCTCGAATGCGCTCAAGAAACAGAAGCGACTGTAGTCTGTCCGCTTACTTGTATTGGTAAACCTTTGGGAGAAACAATACATCTGGCAGGTGGCGAGGCTCATATTTTTATAGAGTCCCAAGAAACTGGAATCAAGCGACGGGTGCATGAAAAACACTATTTTGTGAACCGAAAAGTCACCGATGTCTGCAATCAACTTTATCGGCAAAAATGCGAGTTTGCCGAATTTCACTGTATGTTGGTTCGCACCGAGATTTTCCAGCAGATTGGACTATTAGACGAGGGGTTGCTGAGTACGCGGGAACATATCGATTTTTGTCTGATGGTGGCTGAGGCAGGAGGTAATTTTTACTGCGAACCAGCTTCGGTAGTTACTTATGTACCGGGACTGAAATTTGAATTGCCAGAACTAGCATTCTTTATGTTGCGCTGGAGCGATGCTTGGGAAATTGCTAGTTTAGAACACTTCTCGCAAAAGTGGGATTTGATGACCAATGACAAGTACTTCAAGAAGCGCTATAAGCGGATGGGGCATCGTCGCCATCAGGGATTTTTAAAACCTTTACTAAGTCGTCTCGCCTTTGGGCAAAATCCCCTGTGGCTGGAGAAAATAGCGATCGCTCTCGAAAAGAAATTAAATCAGTATATTAGCGATCGCTATACTCAAAGCCAAGCTGCCTTTAAATCCACTGCAACCATTAACGAACCTGTCCCTGAACAATTGCTAATTCGTAATTAAGTTTTGTAATGGGGATTTAACCCCAATCGCATTACTTGCTACCTGTCTTATTGGAGTATTAAACCATGAGTATTTACTGCCATATCCTGTCTTACAAAGTTGCTCCTCGTCTCCCAAGGGGAGACGCTAAAAGCGATAGCGCAGCGTTAGCGAGTCCGCGAGCGTCTGGGGAGACCCCAAGACCGCACTTTGCGCTTCATTCCGTGAAATCCTTAAATCAGTTAAATCAGTGATCAAAATGGCGCGTCGAGATCCCAAAAGTCTGAGGGCAGCTTTACCGGGAATAGTGCAGATTTTACAGAGGTTTTCGCCGCAAATAGGTAAACAAAAGGCGTTACTGATTGTATCTTTTGTGGCATTGATGGCTGAGATTTTCTTGCACTTGCTAGAACCCTGGCCCCTCAAGTTTATCTTTGACTACATTCTTGTACCTGGTTTTCGATCTCAATCTTTGGGAATTCCCCTGCTGGCAGGACTCAGCCCGTTCGCACTCCTAACAGCCTTAACATTGGGATTAGTGGCGATCGCTTTACTACGGGCTACTGCTGCATACTTTAGTGTGGTGGGAATGGCGCTGGCTGCCAGTAATGTGTTAACTGAGATTCGCGCCGACCTTTACAGTCATCTCCAAAGCCTCTCTCTATCGTTTCACCACAAAGCCAAGAGTGGCGACTTAATCACTCGCGTCACCTCAGATATTGAACGACTGCGAGAGGTGACAGTAATGGCAGTATTGCCGCTAATTGCTCACTCTCTAACCTTGGTGGGCATGATTGGTGTGATGTTCTGGCTACATTGGGAATTAGCACTGATCGCCGCCGCCGTGTTTCCCCTGTTTATCTTCTTCACAATGCGGTTGACGAGACGCATTCGCCAAGTGGTGCGATCGCAACGTCAGCGTGAGGGCGCAATGGCTGCCACAGCCGCAGAGTCTATCGGTGCAATCAAAGTTGTGCAGGCGCTCTCTCTGCAAGGTATGCTGGAACATACTTTTTCCGGTCATAACCGCCAAAGTTTAAAAGAAAGTGCCAAAGCCCAAAAACTGGCAGCAGGGTTAGAACGATTGGTGGAATTGCTAGTGGGGCTTGCCACTGCCTTGGTGTTATGGCGGGGCGTGCAGTTGGTATTGGGGCAGGTGATTACACCAGGGGATTTACTGGTATTTGTCAACTATCTGCGGATTGCTTTTAAACCGATGCGGCAGCTTGCCAAATACACCGGGCAAATTGCCAAAGCAACCGCTTCCGGCGAGCGCATCCTAGACGTACTAGACACTGTACCCGACATCCGTGATTCGAGGGGGGCTATGGATGCACCATCTTTACAAGGAGGCGTGCGGTTTGAAAATGTCAGCTTTGCCTACGAATCGACAACGAGAATTCTGCACAACGTTAGCTTTGAGGTGCAGCCAGGTCAACACGTTGCCTTGGTGGGGCCTTCTGGTGGTGGTAAGTCAACCTTGGTAAGTTTACTGTTACGCCTTTACGACCCCCTAGAAGGGCGGATTTTAGTTGATGGTCACGACTTGCGCGAGTACAAGCTGCAATCTCTGCGGCAGCAAATCAGTGTCGTCTTACAAGAGAGCATTTTATTTGCCGCTAGTGTCAAAGATAATATTGCCTACGGTTGTTTGGGAGCTTCCGACCAAGCAATTGAACAAGCTGCCCGTTTAGCAAATGCCCACGATTTCATCATGGCGCTGCCTGAAGGCTACGACACTATTTTGGGCGAGAGAGGGGCAACTCTTTCGGGGGGACAACGGCAAAGAATTTCAATTGCCCGTGCTGCCATTCGTCAAGCTGCGATGTCTACGACGGGCTTTGCCTACGCAATTTTGGATGAACCGACGACTGGCTTAGACAACGAAAACGAACACGCCGTTAACGAAGCACTCAATCGCCTAACTCAAGAATGTACTACTTTTCTGGTTTCTCATAATCTTAGAACTGTTGAACAAGCTGATTTAATTCTCTACATCGAAGGTGGACAAATTTTAGAGCAGGGTACGCATAAAGAACTTCTTTGCTTGGGTGGACGGTACGCAGCAATGTATGCGTTGCAATCTGCCATTGGTAAAAATTCTCGTGAGGATGATGCCTATGCAATTGAAGCTTGATCAGAAAGGGCTAGTCCAATCTTTTGAATCTACAATCACCCGTGTAATTTTAGTGCGTCACGCACAGAGTACCTACAATGCTCAAAAGCGCTATCAGGGAAGTTGTGACGACTCTGTTTTGACCGAGAAGGGGCGCAGCGATGCCTATCAAACAGGTGTTGCTCTCAGGGGTATCAAGGTGGATCGAGTTTATACCAGTCCCCTGCGGCGAGTTCAGGAAACTTTAGCTGAGATTTTAGAGGGACAGGGGAGCAGCACTTCTCTCCGAGACGCTCCGCGAACGACTTCGCTCAGTGACCGGGGGGCAGGGGAGAACTTATTAGAAGTTTTTCCCTGTATCACTTCATCTCCTTATCTCAAAGAAATTGATATGCCTACATGGGAAGGAGTTACGTATAAATACGTGGAAGAGCATTTTGCGGCAGACTATCGCTGCTGGAAGGAGCGACCCCACGAGTTTCAGATGACACCGCAGTTGGAAAGAGGAAGTGTAGCAGTTGCTACCTCTGTTCAACAGCGATGCTTCCCAGTGCTAGATTTGTACGATCGCGCTGATCGATTCTGGCAGGAAATTTTGCCATTGCATACTGGCAAGACTATCTTGATTGTCAGCCACAGTGGCACAATTCGGGCGTTGATTAGTACTGCGATCGCAATGAAATGCGAGCAATATCACGTCCTGCAACAATCGAATTGCGGTATCAGCATTCTGAATTTTGCTACACCTGGTAATCAGCAGGGGCAACTTGCAGCAATGAATCTTACCACCCATCTAGGTGAAGTTCTGCCCAAACTAAAAGACGGCAAACAAGGTTTGCGTCTGCTTTTAGTACCAACCACCAGCACAGATCCAGATTTAATTGAGAACCTGGCCGAACGCCTTCAAACAGTACCAATAGATTTCAGCCTCAGCAGCGATTTAGAAAGTTCTCAATACACCGCCGAGCAACTGCTAAAATATCATCCCAAAACGGTGCAACTCCAAGTTCGACAGCAATATTTTCCCCAGATCTTACCACAAAAGCTCTCATTTCAACGTGCTATGATGTCATCCGATAACATCGATTCAACCTGTCTAACAACAGGATTAGTAATAGCCTGTCCCTCTATTATCGAAAATTTGCTCAGTCAGGTTTTGGACACCTCGCCACAGCGCTTGCAGCTAATTCCCAATACCTTGAGCATTATTTACTATCCTTCAAAAAGCCGTACCCCAGTGGTGCAAGCGATGAACATTGCTGAGTTAGGAGTTTGGAGTTAGGAGTTAGGAGTTTGGAGTTAGGAGTTAGGAGTTTGGAGTTAGGAGTTATTTCTCCCCCTGCCTCCCCTGCCTCATCTCCCTCATCCCCCTCATCCCCCTCATCCCCCTCATCCCCCTCATCCCCCTCATCCCCAATATGAAAATACTAGTCACCGGAGTTGCCGGTTTTATCGGATTTCATCTCGCACAGCGTCTTTTAACAGAGGGAATGCAAGTTTATGGCATCGACAATCTCAACGATTACTATGATGTCAACCTCAAAAAAGCCCGCTTGGCTCAACTTTACCCCCAAACTAAATTCACCTTTCAATTTTTAGACTTGAGCGATCGCCTTGGCACTGCTCAACTATTCCAAGATCGTACCTTTGATTGCGTAGTTCATCTCGCAGCGCAAGCGGGAGTTCGCTATTCTTTGCAAAACCCCTTTGCCTATGTAGATAGCAATCTCTCAGGGTTCGTCAACGTGTTAGAAGGTTGTCGTCATAGCCAAGTTGGTCATTTAGTCTTTGCTTCCTCTAGTTCTGTTTATGGCACCAATACTAAAGTACCGTTTGCCACAACTGACAACGTTGACCATCCAATTTCACTTTATGCTGCTACCAAAAAGTCTAACGAGTTGATGGCTCATGCTTACAGCCATCTATACAAACTGCCAACTACAGGATTACGGTTTTTTACAGTGTATGGCCCTTGGGGTCGTCCTGACATGGCATACTTCAAATTTGTGCAGGCGATCGCTCATAATCAGCCAATTGACATTTACAACTTTGGCAAAATGCAACGTGATTTCACTTACATTGATGATGTTATTGAGGGGCTGGTTCGAGTCATGCACAACCCACCTCAAGCTGATAATCAAGATATTGCCACCAGTAAAGTCCCTTACAAGCTGTACAATATTGGAAACAACAGTCCTATAGAATTAATGACGTTTATTGAAGTTATTGAAAAAACACTGGGTAAGCAAGCCAAAAAGAACTTATTACCCATGCAACCAGGTGACGTTCTTTCTACCTACGCTGATGTGGATGACCTGATACAAGACGTAGACTTTAAACCTGTAACTCAAATTGAGCAAGGCATCGAGCGCTTTGTGCAATGGTATCGAGATTATTACGGTTACTAAAAAACATTCCCAGAAGGATGAAAAAGCAATTTCGGTCAAAAAATCTCTGGAATGTATGCCATCTCAGCTTACTTACCTTTATATCCACCTTTGCATTGACAGGTAAAGTTTTTGCTAACGAAACCCCCCCGGTCACTGAGCGTACTTGTACTGAGCGAAGTCGAAGTAGCCGAAGTGCTGCCTTCCCTGATTCCCTCACCAAAATCAATAGTGTTTCTGAGTTAGCAGAGATTCAACCTACTGACTGGGCTTTTCAATCCCTGAAATCTCTAATAGCTCGCTACGGTGTAGTTGCAGGCGATCCTGATGGTAAATTTGGCGGCAACCAACCTCTGACTCGCTATGAGTTTGCTGCTAGTCTGGCTGCAACCATGAACCAAATCGACGAATTGATAAATACACAAACCGCTAACCAAGTCAACCAAGAAGACTTTGAAAACCTAAAGCGGTTACAAGCAGATTTTAGCGAAGAGTTAAAGATTCTACAAGCACGATTAGATAATGTAGAAAACCGCGTCTCTACAATCCAACGGTTTTCCACAACTACTAAATTACAGGGTGAAGTTGTTTTTGCTGTTTCTGGAGTTAGCAGCGGTGAAAAACCTGATGGTAGTGGTGATGCGATCGCCAGTAATCTTACCTTCAGTAGTCGCTCCCGCTTGACCTTTAATACTAGCTTTACTGGAAAAGATAACCTGAAATTTCGTCTGCAAGCTGGTAATCTCCCCAGAATAGACAATGCAACGGACACTGATATGGCTCGTTTAGCCTTTCAAACCAACACTAATAATCAATTTGAATTGAGTGTTTTGGAATATCGCTTTCCCCTAGGAGAACAAGCCAGAGTTTATCTGGAGGCAGAGGGCGGCGACCTTGATGATTTTACTAATATCCTCAATCCTTTTTTCAGTAGCAGTAGCCGTGGTTCTATTTCTCGCTTTGCACAGCGCAACCCGATTTATCGCCAAGGAGGGGGCGCGGGAGTAGGATTGAATTACGATTTGAGTGACTCTATTGACTTGAGTTTGGGTTATTTAGTTGACGATGCAAACGAACCAGAAATTGGGTTTGGTGGAGAGAACTATGCAGCGATGGCTCAACTCACTCTCGAACCCAGCGACTCTTTTGAAGTTGGCTTCACCTATATTCGTTCATATAATAACGTCAACACAGGTACAGGCTCAAGCCGCGCCAACGATCCTTTTGATGACGAAAGTGAAGCGATTGTTGCAGACTCCTTCGGCTTACAATCGACAATTGCAGTTGATGATAATTTAACAGTTTCTGGTTGGGTTGGCTTTACCAATGCAACAGCGATGGATCTGCCAAACAAGCCAGAGGCAAACATTTTTAACTGGGCGGTAACTTTGGCTTTCGTCGATCTAGGCGGGGAAAACAACCTTGGAGGAATTGCGATCGGGCAACCACCCAGAGTTACTAGCAATAATTTTGAAGTCGCAAATCAGGCATATGAAGATGAAGACACCGCACTTCATCTCGAAGCCTTCTACCGCTTCCAAGTTAGCGATCGCATCGCGATCACTCCAGGTTTACTAGTAATTACCAATCCAGAACACGAGGACAACAACACAATCTATATCTACACCATTCGTACAACTTTCGGCTTTTGACCGAACTGTTTACTTGTCGTCGGGGGCGATCGCTCTGGTCAATGATTGGCTAGAAAAGCGATCGCATTCTGGAAGTTTCGGCATAGTACCAGTGTACTGCTTTGAAAGAAGCGATGCCTGCGGCGGGCTACGCCTACGCACAGTTACAACTTCAAGTTCAACAAATTAAAGCATCCGGAGAAGTTGCACCACCAGGCTGTTGTGTTTTACGTTACCAAGCACGAGGTAACAAGGGAACTTACTGGTACTATAAGCTGCACGCTCAAGAGCCAATTTTTCCAACTCTTGATCCAAACAAATTAACTAAATACAAGCATTTGGGCAAAGCTGGAAGTCCCGAACACGTTAATGCTGTTATGCAAGTCCAGAGAAGAGTTTAACTCGACTCCCTGGTTTCGACTATTGATTCTCTTAGACAAAATGATTGTTTTAGGTATCAACTCGGTTTATCATGAATCAGAAGTACTTAAAGGGAGAGACAAGAATAAAAGTCAGGAACCCCACGCCTAAAGGCGGGGGCTTGGAAAAGCCTTAACCTGACCAGACTCAGTACGAAGGCGTACTACGTTAGAGGCAAGAGTTCAAGACCTACCAGGGGATGCGTTCGCGTAAGCGTGTCGTCAGACAAGCTAGTCCCTTGCTCTAGAACTAAACGATTAAACAGGCTTAAGGGGTTAAACCAGTGTCGTTTAGATAGTTACCGACCTCTAACATTGTCGTTCGCGCAGCGTCTCCCCTTGGGAGAAGCTAACTTTACTGGAGTAGCAAGGCAATTCCCGGCATACAGGGAAG
>NZ_JAIVFV010000089.1 GCF_020829445.1 Nostoc sp. CHAB 5836 | reverse complement strand
AGTAGTGGTATTTTTGATCGAGTCGAAGTTGCGGTGGCGCTACGTGCAACCGCAACTTCCGAGTGCGCGATCGCCTGAATCGACCGTTACCAAGCACCTGGAATTTCATAACCCGCAACTTGGATTATTAGATTGATCTAACGTGGCTTCCCTAGTAGGGAAGCCACGTTGGTTTTAGTCTTTTTAGAAAGGAGAGGAATTAGAGAGGGATAAGTGCGTTAAAGGTTGGAAAGTATTTCAGCTTATGAATCTACAAATTATTTGCCATTGGTTAATAGATGGATTGCTGCACCTACAGCCGCACCATCAACAGCATTGCCAAGGGTATCTTTACTATCACCAGTAATTACGCCAGTTACTGCGCTAGCGCCTGCACCGACCCCGACATCTTGACCAATGTTCCGTTGACGACGACTGCGGGTGTTTCTCAGGCCATTTGCACCATTGACGGCTGCACCAGTGACACCACCCTTAACAGCATTACCTAAGAAATCGCCATTACCCCTAATAGCTCCGGTTACCACATTGGCCGCAGCCCCGATACCGATATCTCTTAGTACTTGGTCATCAGCAGCAGCTGGTTTAGCGGGAACTAAGGTGACACCAGCTAAACTTGCAGCCATGAGGCTAGGTAGAAGTGTACGCTTTAGGATTGTATTCATTGTGTTACCTTTTCAAAACATCAAACAATCGGCTAAAAACCAAAGTTACTTCAGTCCAATAAAATCAGATTTTTTTATTTGATCTGGACTAATGCAACTATAGCGGTTCTCAATTGCATGGAATACAGACCTAACCCCCAGCCCCTTCCCTACAAGGGAAAGGGAGTAAGACTCAAAGCCTCTCTCCTTAAAGGAAGCGAGGTTAGAGTGTATTGCATCCAAACGAAAAGTGGTATATTCATTGTTCTAGTACACACTATATATGATTGCATTTGCAAAGCCATAACTGCATCTGCTGAAGGTATGAGTATAGATTCAGTCCAATACTGCGTAGGTTTTGGCAAAGAAATAAAAAATGTGTAGGTTGGGGAGCCACTGCGCCCTTGCGGTTAAGAGACTTGAACGCGAGTGCGTCTCCCCGAATCCCACTCGTGAGAGGCTAGCGCCAAGGGAGAAGCACATGGCGTTTGAGGAACGAAACCCAACCTAAGAGCTGGGTTTGTTGGGTTTCGCATTGCGCTCAACCCAACCTACAAATATTAAAAACCTACTGGTTAGTACTGCCAGAGAAAAGTGATGCTGGGTTTCCTGTTGTCAACCCAGCCTACGGCGATAGGCGATCGCCCTACTTTGACCTGTGCAATTGCACCCTCTGGAGCTATATGTATAACGACGTATAACGGCACAAGTGAGCGGCGTCGAGTAGACTAGAACGTAGTGCGAAGTCTCTGTACCGTCTGCTCCACTGCGTTGTTAGCTGGCTTGTCGCAACGGGCTAGTTCAAAAAACTCTCATATTCATCATGATCACCGATCCAAATCCAATAATAATCGTCGCCCTTTTTCAAAGCTAATGCTCGATACCCACCACTAATACGGGCAGACCAAAGGTTTTTACCAACTTTTTTGAAATGCAACGAGGGATGAAGTGAATTTTCCTGCCAAAGTTGATAAGCTTTCCGCGCTTGCTCTTGCATCTCAGGTGACAACTCGGCATACGCTTTCCAAAAATCAGCCGTCGCAAAGGACTTCAACCAGATCCCTCACGTTGTTTGCTGCAATGTCCTCCTCTGCTTGAGCAATGAGACGATCTAATTTTCCTGATGCTAAGTCCACTTCGATTTTCCGATCCCACATCTCATCGAGATATTCTTGAAGCCATTTTGCCAGATTGCGAACTTCATCCTCTGATAATTGCTTGATTGCTGATTCAACTTCTAGGCGAGTGTTCATCGGGTACTCCACATACTAAAAGCAGACATATATGCCCACTAATTATAGCTTAGAGGTCAGCAGAGCTAAAAATATTTGAAAGCCTTTGTGTAAAAGTCACTACTCAATATTTATTCAAAATCATCAGGCTCTTCAAAGCTCGACGGCTGAAGACGAACAATATTGCCATCCTCTATTCCTTCGATTTTGTTGAGGATCTTTTTTGAGGATTCTTCAGAGAATGTGACTATATATTTATAGATCAAACCATCATCGCTCTCGTTTGTGTCAATATTCCACTCCAATTCAAGCAGTTCGTCGTATGATATGCCAAGCTCAGACGCTAATTTCTGATTTGCCAACTTTTCTTGCATCTCTTCAAGCTCCCGATTACTCATTGTCCTGATCTCCGTATTAATTTTCAAGCTAACTATTTATTCTACGAAAAGTTTCCGTAGAATTTTTTTCTAAATCCTAATGTATCAAGCATTACCGAATCCGCACAGTGTAGGAATTACTCAGACACAGGAAGCCAACATTCTAATAAAAATGTAAAATTTATAAAGATTAAAAGATTTAGAAAGATCCGCGCAAGCTGGGGTATCTCGCCCAAAAAAAAATGAAAATTAAAAAAAAAGAAATATCCTTCGCCAATCACTGACGGTTTTCCGCTACAGTGGACGGGCTGTAAACTTGGTATGGACTACTAGCCGATCGCTTACTATTCTTCTGGCGAGTTTAACAATAGTTGCTGGCCTTTTACCGGCGGCGATATCCTACATCAGTAAATTAATTGTTGATGCAGTGGTATTTGCATCTCAAGCTAATTCACAAAATAATGGTTTTGTCAATATTTATCCCTCCCTGTTGTATGTAGGATTAGAAGCGATCGCTGTAATTTTACTAGCAGGTAGTCAGCGAGGAATCATCATTTGTCAGTCGTTATTGCGGGCGCTAATGGGTCAGCGAGTGAATGTACTCATCTTAGAAAAGGCGCTGACACTGGATCTTAGGCAGTTTGAAGATTCAGAATTCTATGACAAATTAACCAATGCCCGACGAGAAGCATCAGTTCGTCCCCTTTCTTTAGTAAATCGCACCTTTGGGTTGGTACAAAATGCCCTTTCCCTAATCACCTACGGGATTTTGCTAGTAAATTTTTCAGTTTGGGCGGTGGTGGTACTGATTTTGGCAGCGATGCCTGTATTTATTGCCGAAACGAAATTTGCTGGGGAAGGCTTTCGCTTGTTTAGTTGGCGTGCAGCAGAAACCCGCCAACAGCACTACTTAGAAAATCTACTAGCAAGGGAAGATTTTGTCACAGAAGTCAAACTCTACCAACTGGGAGAGATGTTGCTAGGACGTTACCGCAACCTGTTTAATCAACTCTATGGTGAAGACCGCGATTTGACTCTGCGGCGAGGATTGTGGGGCTATCTCCTGGGTTTAGTCAGTACTGGGGCTTTTTACCTAGCTTATGCTTGGATTGTGTTGGAAACAGTGCGAGGTAAGATTTCCTTGGGAGATATGACCATGTATCTCACCGTTTTTCGCCAAGGACAATCTACTTTTTCTAATGCCCTCACTTCTATTGGCGGGATGTATGAGGATAACCTATATCTATCCAATCTCTACGATTTCCTCGAAGAGAAAGTACCAAAATCTTGGGGTAAGGCAATCATTGGTTTAAATCCTCAAGATGGTATCCGTTTTGAGAATGTATCATTTACTTATCCGGGAAGTTCCAAGCCAGCATTGAGAAACATTTCGCTGCACTTGAAACCGAGAGAGAAACTAGCAATTGTCGGTGAAAACGGTTCCGGTAAGACGACTTTAATCAAACTACTTACCCGACTCTATACCCCAGACTCAGGGCGAATTTTTTTAGATGGCTTGGATTTACAGGAATGGGATGTGGATGTATTGCGGCGTCGGATTGGGGTGATTTTTCAGAACTTTGTCCGCTACCAATTTACTGTGGGTGAGAATATTGGCGTCGGTGATGTCGAACATCTCGATAACAAAACCCATTGGCAAACTGCTGCCCAAAAAGGCATGGCCCAATCATTTATTGACCAATTACCCCAAAGCTTTCAGACTCAGCTTGGTCGTTGGTTTAAAGGAGGACAGGAACTTTCGGGGGGACAGTGGCAGAAAATTGCTCTGTCTCGTGCTTTTATGCGATCGCAAGCAGATATCTTGGTGTTAGATGAACCAACATCAGCAATCGATGCCCAAGCTGAGTTTGAGATTTTCAATCATTTTCGCGCTGTTACTCAAAATCAGATGGTACTTTTGATTTCCCATCGCTTCTCAACAGTACGAATGGCTGACAAAATCGTAGTTATAGAAAACGGCGAAGTTATAGAACAGGGAACTCACGAAGAGTTGTTACAGCTAGGAGGACGTTATGCCAAGTTGTTTATGTTGCAAGCAGCTGGTTATCAGTAGGAAAGGAAGCTAGTGGTCTGTCAATCGCACACCTTGGACAAAGCACATAACACCTCTATCTAACCACGTTAAACTGTTTGGTAAACATGGGTGAAATCTCTTTAGTGCCTAGATACTTCTTATCGTTAAACATTGTTACCCGATAAAACTATGCAAATAACACAACAGCGATACTATACCCCAGAGGAATATTTAGAGCTAGAAGAAGCTGCTGAGTATAAAAGCGAATACATTGACGGGCAAATAATTACTATGGCAGGTGGAACAATAAATCACAATCGGATAGCTGGTAATTTCTATGCTGTATTAAACTTCGCGTTCAGACAACAACAATACGAAGTGTTTAATAGCGATATGCGTTTGTGGATACACCAAAAGCGTATCTACACGTATCCAGATTTGACAGTAATAGCCGGTGAACCAGAATTTTTCAACAACCGTACAGATATTATTACAAATCCCCAAGTTATTATTGAGGTTTTGTCTAAATCTACTAAAAACTACGATCGCGAAGATAAATTTCAGGCTTACCGAACTATTTCGACGTTTCAAGAATATCTATTAATTGACCAAACTCGGATTCATGTAGAGCAATTTTCCAAAACTGGGAAGAAGCAATGGACGCTTCGTGAATATGACGAAGAAGATGAAGCGATCGCACTTGCAACCGTACCATTTGAGATTTCTCTACAGGATTTATACAACAAGGTAAACTTTGAGCCTGTTGAGTCTGTTGAGGAAACTGCTGATGTTGAGAGATTGGGGTAAGGGTGCGTTAAAAAACTTGCTGTTCTGTAAGCTTTTTAGAAGCTATATTTAAGTCATACAGGTTCTAGAATGATGCCTGTATTCACAAATTTTAGAAGGTTAAAAAGTAAAATAAGATGGTTCATAAAATTGCCTTATTTAATCACAAAGGTGGTGTCAGTAAAACCACAACGACTTTTAACTTAGGTTGGATGCTTGCTTCAAAAGGTAAGAGAGTTATTCTTGTAGATACTGATCCTCAATGTAATCTAACAGGAATAGCTCTAAAAGAAGAAACTGAAGATGATGAAGCAAGGATAGAAAACATCTACAATACACATTCAAATATCAAAACTGGCTTGGCTCCAGCTTTTGAGTCACAGCCACGGGCTATTGAAGCTGTAGATTGTATTCCGATAGAAGGACAAGAAGGTTTATTTTTATTACCTGGTCATGTTGGCTTTGCTGAATACGAAGTAACATTAGGCATCGCGCAGGAACTCAGTCGATCAATTCAGACACTCAAAAACTTGCCAGGTGCTATTTCTGATCTCTTGGAAAAAACTGCTAATAAATTTAATGCTGACTATATCCTGATTGATATGAGTCCAAGTTTAGGAGCAATCAATCAGAACTTACTAATGACAAGTGACTTTTTCTTAGTGCCTACAAATGCGGATTTTATCTCTGTGATGGCAATTGATTCTCTGTCTAGAATTTTATCAAAGTGGTCTAGTTGGGCAAGGATGGCAAGCGCAAACCCTATATTAAAGGAAGCTACTTATCCATTTCCAGAATTTACATTGAAATTTTTAGGAACTATAGTTCAAAACTATAGAATTATTAGGGGTAAAGAAACAGCAGCATTTCAAACATGGATAGA
This sequence comes from Nostoc sp. CHAB 5836, assembly GCF_020829445.1. Taxonomy (GTDB): domain Bacteria; phylum Cyanobacteriota; class Cyanobacteriia; order Cyanobacteriales; family Nostocaceae; genus Nostoc. Next base: position 20,725 of record NZ_JAIVFV010000089.1, on the reverse strand, counting down.
AAAAATAGAGAATACAGTTACTCATAAATTAGTACCAGTTCTAGAGCAAAATAATCTGTTATTACCGAAGCAAGTCTATACCGAGCAGGATATGAATGATAGTTTTACCCTGACAAAAATTCCTAATGTTAGCAGCTTACTTGCTTTATCACAGGGACACAGTACACCAGTTTATGCTCTAACATCTGAACAATTGAACCAGAAAGGCATAGTATTAAAAGCTAATCAAAGAAAGCAAAATGAATTTAGAGAAACTTTTTCTGATTTAGCAGATAAAATTATTGCATTATCATCCAGCTATGCAGTCAGCGCTTGACCAATTTCGTATTAGTATCCAGCGTGTTCGGGATCTGATTGCTCTTCATAATTCAGTTAAGGCTCAAGCTACTGCTGCTCTGGATCTTTCAGACATTTTACGAGCTGCTCTAGTTCTAAGTGTTAGTGCCTTGGATTATTATATCCATGAGGTTGTCACATTGGGTATGCTGGAAATTCATCGAGGACAACGTGCTGAACCAGCATTTTCAGCTAATACCCCTCAATCAGCCTTTTCCCGGTTTCAAGTTTCCTTGGGAAGCGCTCGTGAGGATAGAAGAATAGCCATAGATATCGCTTCTTGGATAGAGAGTGACATCCAGCAGGTTTATGGAGCTAACTTTTTACAGCAGTCTCATACTATTTCTGGTTTAATTCCAGCTATATCAAATAGTATTTTGAACAGATTAAATAATACTTCATGGCTAGAAGATGAGATTCGAGAACGTCTAAGTTATCAAAGCTTTCAGCAGCCTGATAAAATAGCTGATGCAATTAGGCAAATTTCGGATAAAAAATTGTGGGATGAGGTTGCTAGTAAAATGAGTAAACCTCCTAAAGATATTAAGCAACAACTTACTTTAATTGTGGATCGCAGAAACAAAATTGCTCATGAAGCAGATATAGAGCCTACCCTCAATATAGGTAATCGCTGGTATATCGACGAATCAATGGTTGGTGATACAGTTGATTTTATTGAGCAAGTTGTAGAGAGTATTCATCAAATTTTGTAGCTTTGGGTAGATTAATAGTAGATATTCTTAACTAACTAATTGAGTAAGATAGGGAGACAATCGTTGTGAAAGATAAAGACTGCGATCGCCCCCTCCCCCGCAAACTTCGATAAAATCACTATGGTGCTACTTAACCTTTAGACTGATGAAAAGCGATCGCCTCTCTTCCCTACCCTCTCCTCAACGTCCTGAACTACTTGCGCCAGCAGGTAATTGGGAATGTGCTAAAGCTGCTGTGGAAAATGGGGCAGACGCGATTTACTTCGGTTTGGATCGGTTTAACGCCAGAATGCGGGCAGAAAATTTTACTGAGGCGGACTTACCCCAATTGATGACATTTTTGCATCGTCGGGGCGTAAAGGGTTATGTGACTGTCAACACACTAATATTTCCCAAAGAACTGGCAGAAGCACAGCAATATCTCCGCACAATTATTGCAGCAGGTGTGGATGCGGTGATTGTTCAGGATGTGGGTATATGCCGTCTGATCCGTCACCTCTCGCCCGATTTTCCCATCCATGCTTCCACCCAAATGACCATCACCAGTGCGGCTGGGGTGGAATTTGCCAAGTCCCTCGGCTGTCAATTGGTGGTGCTGGCGCGTGAATGTTCTCTCAAGGAAATTAATAAAATACAGCAGCAAACTGCCCTACAGGAAACTTCGTTGCCCTTGGAAGTCTTCGTTCACGGTGCTTTGTGCGTGGCGTATTCCGGTCAGTGTTTGACTAGTGAGGCTTTGGGCGGACGTTCTGCCAATCGAGGCGAATGCGCCCAAGCTTGCCGGATGCCTTACGATTTAATCGCTGATGGGGAAGTTGTGAATTTAAAAGAACGCAAATATTTACTCAGTCCTCAAGACCTAGCAGGATTGGATGTTTTGCCAGATTTGGTGAAATCAGGTGTAACTTGTCTCAAAATTGAAGGTCGTTTGAAAGCTCCAGAGTATGTTGCTAATGTCACCCGTGTTTATCGGCAAGCTTTGGATAGGCTGATGACGGAATTGGAAAGACCTAACCCCCTAACCCCCTTCCCTACAAGGGAAGGGGGAATAAAGACTCCCCTCTCCGCTTCGGAGAGGGGCTGGGGGAGAGGTCAATCAGAAGAACACTACAACCTAGAGATGGCATTTTCTCGCGGACTCTACACGGGCTGGTTTGACGGGATTAATAATCAGGAACTAGTTCACGCCCGCTTTGGTAAAAAACGTGGGGTTTATTTAGGTGAAGTTATCCGCATCCACAATGAACAGGTAACAGTCAAATTGGAAGCGTCTGTCAAGCCAGGGGATGGAATAGTATTTGACTGCGGTCATCCAGAGGCGAAGGAAGAAGGCGGGCGGGTTTATGCTGTGGTGTCTAAAGGTAAAGAAACTTTACTAACCTTTGGGCGAAATGACTTGAACCTGCGCCGGCTGCATATAGGCGATCGCATTTGGAAAACCAGCGATCCAGAATTAGATAAGCAACTACGTCAAAGTTTTGCTGGTGAGAACCCCCAATTTCAACGTCCGATTGACTTGGAGGTTTATGGAGAAGTTGGTCAGCCATTGATTGCGATCGCTCGTGATAAATTAGGTAATATTGTACAAATTGAGTCTGCCATTTCACTGGTAGAAGCACACACTAAACCCCTAGACACAGACCGTTTACAAGAACAATTCGGTCGTTTAGGTAACACCCCTTTCTGTTTAGGAACCCTAACCAACCATCTCAGCACTGCCGTAATGCTACCCGTAAGTGAGTTAAACCGGATGCGGCGGGAAATCGTAGCACAGTTGGAAGAATTGCGAAGTCAACCCAAACGCTGGCAATTATATTCTCATGTCTCTTTCCAAGACCTACTCCCCTCCTCATCCCCCTCATCCCCCTCATCCCCCTCATCCCCCTCATCCCCGTCATCCCCCTCATCCCCCTCACTCATCGTCTTAGTCCGAAACCTCAAGCAACTCCAAGCCGCCCTCAAAGCTGGTATTGAAACACTATACTGTGAATTTGAAGACCCCCGCACCTACCGAGAAGCCGTGCAAATGGTGCGCCAACAAGACAACAGAGACAATAAAAAAATTCTCCCCCATCCCCCCCATCCCCCTCATCCCCCTCATCCCCCCCATCCCCCCACTCCCCACTCCCCACTCCCCACAATTTGGGTTGCACCACCCCGAATTACTAAACCGGGAGAAAACTGGATTTTGCAACAAGTACGTGCCTCTGAAGCAGATGGCTATCTGGTGCGGAACTACGACCAACTGCAATTTTTTGCCCAAGAACGTTGTGTCGGAGATTTCTCGCTCAATGTTGCTAATCCTTTAACAGCAGACTATTTTCAGCAACGCTTTGGTTTAGAAAGGCTAACGGCATCCTATGACTTGAATATTACCCAACTCCAAGACCTGCTCACCAGTTGCCCACCCCAGTGGTTTGAGGTGACAATCCATCAGCATATACCGATGTTTCACATGGAGCATTGTGTATTTTGTGCCTTTCTATCAACGGGTACAGACTACACAAACTGTGGACGACCTTGTGAAAAGCAGGAAGTGAAATTGCGCGATCGCGTTGGTAGCGAACACGTCCTCAAAGCCGATGTAGGTTGTCGCAATACTGTATTTAACGGCACTCCTCAAACCGGAGCCGAATACGTACAGCGCCTTATAGAACTGGGATTACGTCAGTTTCGCATCGAGTTTGTCAATGAAACCCCAGAGCAAGTGAGTAAAACAATACATTGTTATAGTCAATTATTGCAAGGTGAAATTACAGGTTCTCAACTATGGCGCGAGTTGAAACTGCAAAATCAATTGGGCGTAACTCGTGGCCCTATGGGAGTGTCAGCACTGCGGTCATAATTGATTTTCTGAACGCCCAGCTTGAAAAATCTGTTCAGCAGTCAAGTTTAATTCTGGGAAGGTAGGGGATATGATGCGGTCATTTCCCCGAAACAAGTTAACTTGATACTCACCATCCACCAAATAGTAAACGGAAACAGTCGGTTGTTTAGGATTACCTATGTACCTTCTACCGCCTAAAGCTAAATAATCAGTAATCCAGTATTCAGGAACGCCAAAAGTTTCGTAGTCAACCAGTTTGTGTGCATAATCATCCTTCCAATTAGTGCTGACGACTTCAATAACTAGGGGAACCGACGCAGCTTGAGTAACCGTTGAGGACTTTTTCCACATCGGTTCTGCTGAAAGATTCTTTTGATTTATGACTATCACATCAGGTGAATAACCTGATTCTTTGTCGGGAATCTTAACTAGGGCTTGCTTGGGTATGAGGTATGGGAGTTTTAATCTTTTGAACTCTAAAGTTATTTCACCCGCTAAAAAACCATTAATCTCTTCATGATCTCCTACTGGCTGCATTTCAACAATTACCCCATCGTGTAGTTCATAGCGATCGCCATCTGGCTTCCAATTGAGGAATTCTTCAAAAGCGATGGTTTTTGGTAAGGCTTGAAACATCACACTTACTCCTAATGATAATTGCAGAGTTTAGCAAATTACTTGGTATCACATCACTTGACCCTCAGATCCCCGACTTCTTCAAGAAGTCGGAGATCTAAATCCAGATAAAATCTCGCTAGAAAACGCCAAAATAAGGAATTCCGAAGATTTGGCAAAATTTTCCGTAGGAGTACAGTGAGCTTTATTATGGAACGCTAGGCGATCGCCAACGCACTCACACAACGAGGCAATGAGAATATGGTAGAGTCCAGATGCGCGTTGGCGCAAGAAATAGGTACTGGAAAGCCGTTTAGTACCTATTTTTTGGGAAATTCGGTTTGGAGTTGAATCACTTGAGATTTAGATCCCCGACTTCTTCAAGAAGTTGGGCAGCTAAGTCCGCATAAAATCTCGATAGAGAACGCCAAAACGAGGAATCCGGAAGATTTGGCAAAATTTTGTTTCTATTTTGGAAACAAGTTCAATTCCGGTCAATGAACGTTATAAACTCAACGTTGGAATCAGAAAGAGATTTATTAAACCAGTGAACAGTTATCAGGCGTATGGTGAGGGATTTAAACCTCTCACCAAAGCGTTCGACTTTGTTTATGGGAGACTTAAACCTCAAGAACAAAATTGATAATTGATATCTGTAAAATAATTCACCCATAAATATCTAAACCCAAGTAACTAATAAGTTATCAAGGCTTCAGCATGAACAAAAACGCTAAGTTTAAGCACAATTTTTGCTGCTCATTTTCTCGTGTTTCTCGTTACAGTTTAATTGGATTGCTAAGTGTGGTTTTGTTATCTGATGCAGTGGGTGCAAAGGTTGGTAGTTTACAGAACTATTCACCAAAGCGATCGCCAGAAATTCTATTAGATAAATATCGAGATAATTTCCCAGATTTAGAAGCTGGGGATAAGCAAGTATTATTGAGAAGCTATCAGAATCAGCAGGAAATCTATCTTGCACAGCAGCCAGCACCTACCCCGTCAATTCCGTTGAATGCAGAGAAACAAAAATTATATGAGCAGGGAGTAAAGCTATTTCAAGAAGCAGAGGAGTTAAAGAAAAAAGGGAATAGAGAAGGATACGTTCAGGCTATAAATAAATATCAACAAGCGTTGAAAATTGTCCAGGATATAGGATTGGGTACAGAAGAAGCTGAAATAAACCTAGCAATTGGTGTAATTTATTCTATTTCCTCAGAAAATTTAGAAGCACTCAAGTATTTCAACCAACTTCTAAATATTTCCCGTGAGTTCAAACTTCCTGTACTTGAAGGATCTGCATTAACACTTATTGCTCAAGCTTACACTAGGACTGGTAAAGCGCGAGAAGCCCTGACTCTTTTGAACCAAGCGGAGTCAATTTTTCGGGCAGAAAAAAAATTTGATACTGTAGCTTTAGTGTTGATATCTATAGCTAGCACACACACTGGATTAGGTGAGATACCCCAGACTCTTGAACCGCTAAATCAAGCGTTGCAAATTTACCGTGATACATTAAAGGACTTGCCACAACAAGCCACTGTTTTAAATCAGATTGGCTTCAGCTATTCGCAAATGGGCGATCCTAAAACCGCTTTAAAATACTATGAGCAAGCTCTAGAGATTCAGCAGAAAAGGCAAGATTTATTGCCAGCACAAGCAGAAACTTTGAGAAATATTGGCTCTCTATATAATCAATTAGGTAAACATGAAGAGGCTCTTAATTATTTAAATAAAGCCAGAAAAATTCAACATACAGAAGACTTATTAATTGCCGAAGGTTTAACTATTCAAGAAGTTGCTGGTATTTACAGATCACAAGGAGATTATCAAGGAGCAATAGAACATCATAAACAAGCAAAAATTCTCTTTCATAAAGGAGGTAATACAGCCTTAGAATCTCTGAGCCTTCAATATATTATTAGCATATATAAGAATTATATTGGTGATAATACGAAAGCCTTAGAATTTGTCGATGAAGCACTCAAACTTGATAAGAATGTTACTGGAGACATAGAAAGATATGCCGCAACTCTTAACCAAAAAGGTGATATCCATACATCACAGGGAGATTATCAGCAGGCTTTAGAAATTTATAATGAAGCATTAGATATTGCACGTTCAACAAACAATAAAAATCTAGAAGCTCGTACTTTTAGTAAGATGGCATCTCTTTACGAGCTATTAGGTGACTACGACTTAAGTATTAAAAATTATAAACAAGCACTACAGATATATAAACAAATACCAGATAAGCCATCTGAGCTTATGCTTCTTCCTTTAATTAGTAACTTGTATATGACAAAGGAAGACTATCCCGAAGCTCTCAAATATCACAATCAAGTCTTGTCATTGTCACGGGAACAAAATAATTATCGATTTGAAATCATAGGACTTATGGGTTTAGCAAGAATTTACGAGTTACAGAAGGATTTTCCCAATGCCTTAAAAAATGCTGAAACTTTATTATCCTTATCTAGGAAGTTTGAAGATAAGTATTCAGAAGCTGGCGCTCTCAGCTTGATTGGTATTATTAATCGCACAAAAGGTGATTATAAACAAGCATTAACTAATCACCAAAAGACTTTATCGCAGTACCGCCAATTAGGAGTTCGTAGATTAGAAGCTCAAACTCTCAACAATATCAGTCTCACTTACGGCTTATCAAAACAGTATCAGCAGGCGATAGATACACTCAATGAAGAACTAGAATTACGACAAGAGTTAAAAGATAGCACAGGCGAAGCAGACGCACTTTACCAAATAGCCATTAACCAACGCAATCTCGGAAAACTCGAAGCCGCACTTTCTAACATCCAAACTACAATCAACATTGTGGAAAACATACGCGGTAATGTCCAAAGCGATGAACTGCGTACCTCATACTTCGCCACAGTGCAGAATTACTACAAATTCTACATCGACTTGTTGATGCAACTGCACAAAAAAGACCCCACCCAAGTATGTGAATTCAACATCCAAGACCTCAAAATCAAAGATAGATGCGATGCTGTTGCACTGCACATTAGCGATCGCGCCCGCGCTAGAAGTTTGGTAGAACTGTTAAAAGCAGGTAATGTCAATCTCCGTAAAGATGTTGACCCACAACTATTAGCAGAAGAACGTCGTTTGCAGAATAAACTAAAATTGCAGGAAACGCGTTTATCAGACTTATTAAGTCAAAAAGGCTCATCTACTGAACTCATCAACAAAACCAACCAAGAAATCACCAATATTATCCAAGAATCACAAAAACTCACCGCTAAAATCCGCGCCACAAAGCCAGAACGTGCAGAATTAACAGACCCAGAAGACATCCTGCAATTACCAGGAATTCAACAGCAATTAGATAAAGATACTATCCTGTTGCAATATTCCTTGGGTAAAGAACGCAGTTATCTGTGGGTAGTTACTCCTAACTCTCTACAAAGCTACGAACTTCCCGGACAAGAAGAAATAGCGAAAGCTGCAAATAATTTTAACATTTTTGTCAAGCAGCCACTAATTGAGAACCCAACCCCAGTAGATATCGCCGATGCTATTACAAATACAGAGAAAACCGCAAACGCACTCAGTCAACTTATCCTTAATGATGTAGCAGGGAAGTTAGGAAACAAACGTTTAGTCATCGTTGCAGATGGAATTCTACATCAAGTATCATTCGCAGCCTTAAATGAACCCAGAAAATCACCAACCAGCAACAAATATCAACCCTTGGTTGTGAACCATGAAATTGTCAATCTTCCTTCAATATCTAGCCTCGCAACTCATAGAAAGAAACTCAAAATACGCGACATAGCACCCAAAACCCTAGCTGTCCTCGCAAATCCTGTATTTAGTGCTGATGATACACGGTTGAAGAATGATAAACCCTCATCTGTGGAAAACAACCTCGACCGTTCAGCTGTAGAAACTTTAAGAAACACCAATCAGGTTTTAGAACCACTACCAAATACGCAAGCTGAGGGAGAAGCAATTCTCAATCTGGTGAATTCTCCTAATAACAAGCTTTCCGCTTTTGGGTTAGATGCTAACTACAACTTTGCAACCAGCAAAGAGTTACGTCAATATCGCTATCTGCTATTTGCAACTCACGGGATTTTCAACACAGTAAACCCAGCCTTATCAGGTATCGTGCTGTCTCTGGTAGATAAACAAGGTAAACCGCAAACCAGAAGCTTTCTGCGACTCAACGATATTTTCAACCTCGACTTACCAGCAGAGTTGATAGTGCTGAGTGCTTGTGAAAGTGGACTAGGCGATGATGTCCAAGGTGAAGGGCTGGTGGGCTTGACAAGAGGCTTTATGTATGCTGGTGCAGCTAGAGTCACCGTGTCTCTGTGGAAGGTGAACGATAAATCTACCAAGGAGTTAATGATTGCATTGTACAAACAAATATTGGAACAAAAGAAATCTCCCGCCGCCGCCCTTAATTTCGCCCAACGCCAAATGTGGCAAGGGAAAGATTTTCAAAATCCAGCTTGGAAACATCCTCGTTATTGGGCGGCTTTCACCCTACAAGGTGAGTGGCGGTGAAAACCTCTCCTAAAAGGAGCTACCCGGTGTACACACAAGTCGAATTACCCCCCTTAATCCCCCCTTTCCAAGGGGGGAAACAAGAAATCTAGTTCCCTCCCCAATGCATACGGGGAGGGTTAGGGTGGGGTAAAACAATTTTCACTTTTAACTCAGGAGTAAAATCAATGCGTAAACTGTCTCTTTACAAACAACTGCTTGCTTTCTTTATCGCCGGAATTGTAATTTTTACCGCTTTAGGTGGTTGGATATCAGTCCAAGCAGAAACAAAATCACCGATATCGCCAAATACAGAACAACTGAATTTGGTAGGGGATGGTAAACCCTTTAAACCGACCGATCTCGAACAGTCGGAAAAACCTTATGATTATGATAGCGATCGCGGTAACCCCAGAGGTATAGATAACCGTATTCCTATGCGGAGTAGATATTATCCTTGGTCAACTATCGGACGAGTCGAAGGCATAACAGCCGATGGTGAAGGCTATTATTGCACAGGAACACTGGTTGCTAGTGATATAGTTTTGACAAATGCCCACTGCGTAATTGACTCTGAGACTCATCAACTCAGTAAAGAACTTCGGTTTATACCCAATGTCATTAATGGCAAATCCCAGAGTCCAGGAGATATGGGCAAAGTACAGAATATTGCGAAAAACGTACTTTATGGCACAGACTTCAAAGATGGCGGCTTCGATAACGTCAAGAATCAGAGTAATGATTGGGCGTTGATGATAATTAATCAACCCTTGGGTCGTAAATATGGTCATTTAGGATGGAAATCTATACCTGCTTCTACTTTGATTAAACAGAAGCGAGGAAAACTATTCTTTGTTGGTTACTCTAGTGACTATCCAGACCCCAGCAAAGAAGGCTATGAATCCTTGACTGCCGGTAAAGGATGGACTGCGAGTTACGAAGATGGTTGTAGCATTGTTGGTGAGGAGTCAAACCATTTTTATCATGATTGTGCCACCGCACGCGGTTCTTCGGGAGGCCCCATTATCGATTGGATTGATGGTCTGCCGTATATTGTCGCCTTGAATAATGGTGAGGCTAAAAACTTGATCACAGGCCAAGATATTATCAACTTTGCAGTAAAAATGGATTTCTTGGATCAATTAGTTAGTAGAAAGTAAACCAGCGATCGCTGTAATTTAATGTAGAGATGTTGCTATACAACATCTCTACACACCATAAAATCTTATGAATAATATTTCAACAAGCAATAATTGGGATACTTCCCTTTACGAAGATAAACACGCCTTTGTGTGGCAATATGGCGAAGACTTACTAAAATTACTCAACCCTCAGCCAGGAGAATCCATTTTGGATCTCGGCTGTGGTACTGGACAACTCACAGAAAAAATTGCCCAAGCTGGGGCTGAAGTAATGGGAGTTGATTATGCATCTGAGATGATTGAGAAGGCAAGACAAAACTATCCCCATATCCGCTTTGATGTTGCTGATGCTAGTAACTTTCAAGTAGACAAGCCATTAGATGCTGTATTTTCCAACGCTGTACTACATTGGGTGAAAGAAGCAGATAGCGCGATCGCCTGCATACATAAATCCCTAAAACCCGGAGGGCGTTTTGTGGCAGAATTTGGTGGTAAGGGAAATGTTTTGGCGATCGCCACAGCTTTAGAAAGCGCCTTAGAAGCAATTAATATCTCCGCACAATTCCTAAATCCTTGGTATTTCCCTAGTATTGGTGAATACGCCAGCCTACTAGAACAGCAAGGCTTTGATGTTATCTATAGCACCCTGTTTGCTCGTCCAACTCCTTTAGCAGAGACAGAAGCAGGCATGGCAAACTGGATTAAGATGTTCGCCAGTGCTTTTTTGGCAGAACTGTCTGATGAGCAACAAATACAAGTAATTCGCCTCGTGGAGGAATATCTCAAGCCAACACTATATCAACATGGAACTTGGACAGCAGATTATCGAAGAATTCGCATCGTTGCCACAAAGCCCTCTCAGACCTAACAAGAACAGCCCCAACCCTTCAAGCAATCTTCAAAGCCCCTCTCCGAGGCGGAGAGGGGTTTGGGGAGAGGTCTGCCGACTTGTGTATACACGGTAGCCCCGTTCACGGGGAGGGGAAGTTTTGGCTTTCAGTATACCTATACTTCCCTTCTTTCCGTTAAGAGTTCCCTACCTACGCAAATACGTTCAGTAATCAAACGGGATTCCTATAGTATCAGTTATGCATATACCTAAATTGTACGATACCAACTCTTGGAGACGCTACGCGAACGGCAGGCGCAGCGATCGCCAGATATCACTTTCATTACTACTAACCATTAGCCTCGCCACTTTACTAGTCGCGCCTTCACTAGCGCAAACGCCCCCAATACCTTCGCCTTCTAGTGCGCCTTTAGAACTAGACTTATTGACCAAGCCAAAAAAATACGTAATCACAGCTAACACCATTCATCCAGAACGATTAACCGTTCCCAGTTTATGGTGGGCACAACAAAACTCTGAGAAAAAGCTATTGGATAATTGGATAGCATATCCAGCTTCTGATCAAGAACCTGCGCGAGTAGACTTGATCGTGAATCAGCAAATTTGGAGCTTACTAGAATATGTAGAGCGCTATGACTTCGTAAATCGCTTAGGTAGCGCTGCACGGAACTTTGGTTACAACGTCCGGGTATTTAACTATCAAAAAGAACCCTTGGCAACCTACACTTGCAATTTTAATACAAGTCCAGCTTTATGCAGTATTCAAACAACCTCTAAGAACAAAATAGGGTTACAGCGTTTACTTTAAGAAATAGTTAGGAGTTAGGAGTTAGGAGTTAGGAGTTAGGAGTTAGGAGTTAGGAGTTAGGAGTTAGGAGTTGGGAGTTGGGAGTTGGGAGTTGGGAGTTGGGGAAATTCCAATGCCCCATCTCCAATTCCCAATTCCTAATTAAACCTTAATTTTGGCGAATAAAGACTCGTATTGTTTGATTGCTGATGGGGGTAAAGGGAGCAAAAATTCACTTTTATCGAAAACTTCGCGTAGGCGTAGCCCGTCGTAGACATCGCTCTCTAAGAAACTCCATAATGGTTCTTGGATATCGGAAGCGCTAATATTTGTAGAAATTGGCGAATTACTTTTGGTCAGCACCGAAATTTGTTTAGCCGTGGTTGGTTGCCAACAAAAATCAATCCATTGATCTGATAAAGTATTCTTAATAATACCTGCGGGACGTACCCACAAATCTGCCCAGATTGCTGTTCCTGACTGGGGCATAACTACAGTAAGTTGCGGATAACGTCCCAGAAGTGGCAGTATATCGCTTGACCAACCAACGGCTAGCCAAGTGTCTTCCATAATTAGAGGTTCCAAGTAGTTATTGGAACTGTACAACTTTACCTGTTGATTTAATGTCTGTAACTCCTTTTCCAAGTCTGGTACTTGGTCAAGATTCTCTGTATTATAAGATTTACCGAGCTTCTTTAAGACCAAACCAATAACTTCTCGTGGTTGATTGAGTAGGGAAATGCGTTGCTGTACTCCATCCCGCCACAAGTCGCTCCAGTCTTTGGGTGCCCATCCCAATTTTTCTAACTTCTCACGGTTATAAACAATCACCGTGCTACCCCACCTGTAAGGCGCACCCCACACCTTTCCTTGAGTATCCAAATAACCTTGGTCGTTGCGAGTTACCAATTGTTTCCACCTTTCATTTAAAGTAGACCACTGCTTCAATTCATTTCCCTGTACTTCTTGGAGTGGTTGAATCAATTTCTGTTCAATAGCTGCTTTTAACCAGTAATCTCCCAATGTCACTAGGTCTGTGTCAGCCAGTTTTTGACCTTGCCTAAAAGGTATAAAGCGCCACCATCCCTGCTCATCGGTGGCTTTTGGTTTCTGCTGCCAATTTTGTAATTGCTGAAATAAATCTTGTATCTGCTCGACTGGAGCAAACTTTAACTGCACCTGTTGCTGCAAACCCTTGTGGAATTGATTAACTACCTGATCAGGTATAGAACCTTTCAATAACCGTACTTTTAATTGCCTCTGGTTATTCCCACCACAGCCAAAAAGCAATTGTGAAAGTGCCAGTGTACTTGTACCCAGCAAAAACGACCGTCGATCCATTGATTTTGGATTTGAGATTTTTGATTAATACCTAATATTAAGCAGAGATTCATTAGAGACTGACTAGCTGAAAAAGTTGAATTGGAAAATTATCGGTATTTTTTGGTAAAAATAGCCATATATTGGAATATTTAAGTTAAATTAGGCATTTTATCGGCAAATTAGTCCTGAAAAATTCATTTCAATCCAGAAATTTGCTTATTAGTACTTATCTTAAAACATTACTTCTATTTAGAAGAAATGAATTAAATGTCAGATTTGCATCAAAAATTATCAATACTTAAATAATCCCTAAGTATAGTTAACATTGAGAGTAAATTGAATAACATAAAGAAAATGTGCGGATGAGGGTATTAAATGGATCCATTACAGAAGCAAATCCTGACTTTAAGTGAAAAACTGGATGCTCTCTGCCAAGTGATTGAGCAGCTTGACGGTAAAGTCGCTCAAGCTTTCTCAGAGTGTTCCTTAGCGAATACACAAGCAAAGGATAATTATCAGGAAAATGGCGCGGCTGGGGGCTACCAGTTTAAAGGACGTGTCAGTTTAAATCCAGAAATGGAACACAAGGATGTATTGACAGATGGCATTTATTTAGATATGCATCGTCAAAGTGGAGATAACATAACACCAGAAATTCAAATACAACGACTGACAGCCCAATTAACAGCAGCATACAATCGCATTGCTGCTTTAGAAGAACAACTACTCAGAGAGAGAATTCATTAAATTTAACCTAATGGCTGGAGCTAGGGAAGGCAAGCCTTTAGGTTCAATGTCGAGTGATAGCTTTGTAAACATATATTAAGTATAAGCAACTATCCAGCTATCAAATTGATAAAAAATTTAAACACACTATTACATATCTTTACGTAATAGTGTGATATATCTACCTGTAGGTTTTTAATAAATACCTTCACTATGAAACAAAAAAAAACAACCTTAAAATTGGTGACTTTAGGGTATTGTATGTTTCAACAACCAAGATTTTCTTCTTAATCTGCATTTTTATCATTAGTGTTTTTGGCATTTTGTTATCAAATTGGTTGATGACAAGCCAGACAGCTTTCGCAAAAATCGACCTTTTGCAACCTGCTCCTACTCAACCGTTAGGCTATTACGACTATTTTGGCAAACTGCTGAGTCCTCAAGAAGCATCACAAGTAGTCGTAAATAAGGGACTCAATCCTAATGACCCCATTTCCTATCAGCGGGTAGGGGCAGTTAAAATTACTAAGGAATTAATCGCCCAAGGCGAAGATATATTCTTGAACCGTAAGATTGGAGATACATTTGGTTTGCAAGGGGTATTTGGTTTTGCACAGGGCTTCACTAAGATATCGAATGAATTAGGTGTAGCAATTACTAGTTTGCAAGGTCAGCCAACGACAAACCTAAAAATTGCTCTCCAAAACGATTTAACTATAGGTAGTCGAACTTTTCCCAAAGGGACTGTCATTAGTACAGGTTTAAAAATTCCCAAAGGACAGAGTGTTGCACTAGGAAACACACCTAGCGGCGGCCTTACCTGTGCGCTTTGTCATGCAACCCTTTCTAATGATAGTAAAGTCATTTCAGGAGTACCCAATGGGGAACTAGCGATTCCTTTGTTTATTGCCTTATCACCAAATACAGCCGCAGGGTTTGCACGGTTAAACTTTAACCCTCTAGACCCACAATACAAAGGCAATGGCAAGACCATTATTGACAGTAAAGGTAATAAAGTAGAATTACCTGATCCTGAAAAGTTTGAAAAAGCCTTTGATGATGCAGTGTTAGATGTACCTTTTGGTAATTTCGAGAGTTCTCCGGATGGTATTAGAAATAGTACTCAAATCCCTAGTGTTTTCACCTTTAAGGATCATCCTTATTTAGCTGATGGACAGTTTGCTGTGGGCCCATTTGGTGGATTAAGCGCTGTCAATAACGCTGTTCATTCTTCAGAAATTAATCTGTTCGCAGCCGCTCAAATCAGTGGAAAAACCCTTGGTATTGATCCAGAAGTTTATATTGGTACATTACTGCAAAATGCTACCGTTCCTAGTCTCCGTTTACCAGAAGGAGTGATAGTAAAACCCTCTGAATGGCTACGGGGGGTAATTGCACCGAATCCTACACAAGCAGAATTAGAAGACCAAATTCCTGCTCCTGGCACAGGAAATTACCCAAACCTACGTCCCAGTTTGTTTACTTACAACGGTTTGGTTTTTAGCCCAGATACTGGAAAGCCTGGTGATATTGCTAGCGGCCCTTTCCTATTTGCTAACAACGCTATGTCTGCTTTCCAAAATAGCTTAGTACCACCTGCCAACCAGACTTCGGAAAACTGGCAAGCCTTGAACAGCAATTCTGTTAAGCGTGGCGCAAAAGTATTTGAGAAAGCCAATTGTGCAACTTGCCATATTCCACCCTTCTTCAGTGACAACGAAATTCATCCACTTGATGAAATACGTACTAACCCCGCTCGTGCCCAGTCTCGCTTGGGGCTGAATAATTTGTTAGTACCACCCAAGTTATATACTTTCAACACTGCCGTTCCCATACCTGCTAAGGCTGAAGTGCTGGATGTACCAACGCAGGGTATCTCCGATAGTCCCACAACTCTACCCAAAGGTATATTGCCAAAAGGCGGTTACAAAACTACTACGTTACGTGGTCTTTATCTAAGCGCACCATATTTGCACGATGGTGGTGCAGCAGTACGGGCAGGAAGCCTGAAAGTTGACTCAAATGGGATCACGGTTGTTAACAAGACTGGCTTAGGGCTTTCTGGCACTCTAAGCCTTGGTATACCTGCTGATCCAGCTAGCAGCTTGCGTGCCTTGGTTGATCGTGATCTTCGTGCCTTAGTTGTGAAAGCCAATAAAGCTAACCCTAGTTTGGTGCGTAGTAACCTTGATGGCACAGGTCATTACTTCTACGTAGATAGACAGGCTGGCTTTAATTCCAACCAGCAAACAGACCTGATTAATTTCTTGCTGGCACTTGATGACAATCCTGGAACTTTTTAATAGAGCTACGGCTGATATTCTATGTTAATACCAAGTCGTGTAGTGATACATCATGAACACGACTTGGTATTACTTTAAGTAAAAGTAGGATAGCACTCATCTTTGAACGTAATCTAGATCGGAGATGCACCATGAACTTTACAGATAAATGCCTTTTTGGGGCTTCTTCTGGGAAGCTACTGCTTGCTTTCGCTTCGTCCACCAGCCAAAACCAAGAGCAACCAATGAGCCACCTAGTGTGTAGGGTTCGGAAACAGGACGTGGTATGATACTAAAGCTGCCATAATCTACATCGCTTGAAAGCTCTGAATAACCTTCATTGAAACTACTGTAGAATACGTTAATGTTCCCATTTCCGTCTTCCCCGCTTCCGGAAGCTAGGTAAGCAAAACCGTTCCGGGTTAACAGGGGCGTACTCGCATTTAAGAGATTATCATTGATTCCGTATGTACCTGGTGAGAGCAACCCGATGATTGTCTCAGTAATTCCCTGGGCTTTCCTTGTCCCAGTTATTCCTGTGATTGTGTAATTGTTTTTTATAGGATCTAAATCGGTAGTGGTAAGAGTGCCCATAGCGAAAATCGGTGTACCATTTGCCTCATAACTAGGGAAAGAGTACTGAAAATCAAATAGCTGTACCGCTTGTGCCGCAGAAGATGCACCGACACCAGTGATACCTATAACAGCACTAGCAGTAGCAATACCAAGCTTTTTGGCTAATTTCATCTCATAATTCTCCTGAAAAACAAAGTTGCAGATAGCACAATACAGTTCAGTTAAGCATTTCTTTGTTCTCTTTCTTCTCTTTCTTTGCGTTGTTCTCTAAGAGGTTGTTTGAAAAGTGATTTACTGTATCTTTGCACTTATTGATCCCCCCTAACCCCCCTTTTTAAGGGGGGAACCGGAATCAAAGTCCCCCAATTTATCGGGGGATTTAGGGCTGACAATTCAGGTTATGTGGAAAAGTCCACCAAAAACCTAACCCCCTTCCCGCATCGGGAAGGGGGAAAATCAAAGTCTCTCTCCTTTTAGGAGAGAGATTTAGAGAGAGGTTTTCCAGATGAGTGAACTGTATTGGCCTATAATTTTACATGAGTTTGACAAGTCTTATTTGACCTCTCCCCCAGCCCCTCTCCGAAGCGGAGAGGGGAGCAAAAAGCTTAATTTTTCCTTGCTCCTCCCTTTCCGTTTCCCAGAGGGAGGCTGGGAGGAGAGGTTCATCGAACTCACGTTAATTTTGGTGGGGCGCGGAGTCTTTCCAAATTTAATTCGCTACGAATTAATGAAATGCTGTACTTAGCCGTTCAAGTTGGGCTTCAATGGCTGCCAAAAGCTGGTGTTGCTGCCAATTTTGGCTAAGATGGGCGGCTATGCAAGCGGCTCCAGCGCCCATACCTTCTTTGACAAAGCCCTGCTCATAAGCTCTGAGTTGGGGATAACGAGAATCAGCAAAGCTTAGATGAGTTGCTAATAACGGAGGGGTTCTTCCACTCTGAGTTAAGCTGTTTTTTCCTAAGTTGAGGGCTAAATCAACTGTAGCACCAGTAGGGTCTTCTGCCACCCACCGGGTTGTGCCTACAACGACTTCTTCTGGTTGCCATGATAAAGCGTAAGTTTGAGCGATCGCACTCATCAGCGCATAAACCGCCAGCATTTGCGTCCCACCAGCAAGCATTACACCACAACTACGGCTAGCAGCGATCGCCATCCCAGCTACCACCACTTGCATCGGATCACCCACAGCAGCGACGAGTTGTAGAGGATCTACGGAACTTTTGATTTGAGATTTGGGATTTTGGATTCGAGATTGGAAGTTTATCTTTTCCTGCTCCAAGCTCTTGATCATCTTCTCCAGACCAGTTTGGACTAGTGCAAATTTTTGCGTGTGGTTACAAACAGGGTGGCTACTGTTAACTTTTCCGGCAGCATCTATACCCAAACCAGTTAAAATTGCCAGGGCAGTTGTGGTGCCTCCAACGACGCACTCACCGACAATTAGATAGCCCTGTTGGATATTGGCAGCAAGGCGTTCTCCCCAAAGTAGCCCTTGTTTAAACAAGTGCTGTACCGTTGTGATTTTCATCGCAGCACCACCACTTAAACACTGAGCAGGAGCGCCACCCAAATCAATTACTGGCAAAGCCGGAGGCTGAGGTAAACCAGCATTAAATAAATGAACTGGTATCTTTAATGACTCAATAACAGCACGAGAAATCAGCACAGGGGAAGCCCCAGCCGCTAATGGTGGTAGGGGATATTGGGCTTTATGTTCAGGGCCGTAATACAAAAACTCGGCATCGGCACAAGCAGTATATTTCCGATCCTCTGGAGTGCGACCGGCTGCTGAAATCCCTGGAATTAAACCAGTTTCAGTAAATCCTAAAACACAGGCAAATATGGGTAGACAGCTACGATACCGTCGCAGCCATTCTTCACCCTGTTTTTTTTGCGTATAAATGCAAATTTGGGAATTGGGCATGGGGCAATACGGTTCACTTAAGGCTGAAACTCTTTTTTTTACGAACCACAGAGGCGCAGAGGGCACAGAGAGAAGAGAGAAAGAGAGGGAAGAAATGCTTAACTGAACTGTATTGGGGCATGGGGCATTGGGTATTAAGTAGGTCGGCGCAATTAAAAATAACTGCTGATGGCTGTCACTTGTACTGAGCGACTCGCCCTGATTTGTACTGCCCTTCGGCTACGCTCAGGAACCGCGTAGTCAATGACAAATGACAAATGACAAATAACTATCCTTCGTAATCCATGAGGACTTGTACCCAGCGTGGTGGGCGGGGAATGGGGTTGCCCAGGCGGTCAAAAAGCAACCATGATGCTAGGTGTACCACAAAAAGGTAAATAAAGTTATTGAGTACAATTACAGCGATCGCTCCCACTTGAATCAAAAACATACTGGGACTCGCCAACAAACTCAGGTTCAAAAATACCCACTCAATGAATTCACTCACCTGGGTAATCACATAAATCCACAAGTCTTCACCCGACAATACAGACAGCAACCACAGCCGAAAAAAGACTCCCAAAGTACCCAACAGCGTACCCAAGGTGATAGAAACAATCCAGGGAACACGACGACGATACCACGTCGCCCCCAAAAGCACGCCCATGAACCCGTAAGGCATGACAAACAGCAAACTGCGGGCTGGCCCCATCAGTACCGTCAGCAGCAACCCGGAGGTGAGTGCTGCCATCCATGCCGCACGTTTGCCCCAACGTAGATAAACTAGAGCGATCGGTATCGGAAAAAATATCCGCAAAACTGGCCCCAAGGGAAAGTAGAAATTAATAAACCAAATTAAACTAGCGGTACTGGCTAAAAACGCCGTTTCTACCATCCTCAAGGGCGCATCAGCCTTGAGTTGAGGAGGCATTAACTGCTGTTCTTTGTCTAACCAATGATTGTGGGGAGTTGGAGACTCAGGGGATGGATCTTCCTCTGGCTCATCTGGCAAAGAATTTAAAATACTCATATCTGACAAGTTTTTAACGATAGAACTAGGGAGTTCTCTTGGCTATTCCCGATGAATTGGGAAGCCTCGTCCCTCTATAGGTTGAGGTACTTTAGACGATCATTCTTTCTAAGGCTGACAAATCGGGAATACAAATAGTCTCTTGATCCCGTTTAATCAAGCCTTTTTTTTCTAGCCTTGTCAAGACTCGCGTCACAGTTTCCCGCGCTAGTCCGCTCAAACTACTCAATTCGCGATGAGGTAAATTGGGAATTTCGGTTCCTGTTTGCCCTTTTTTTCCCTGTCCTTCTGCCAAAAATAGCAATGTATCTGCTACCCGTGACTGGCTATCAGATTCCCGCAACCGCAATCGGCGATTTACTTGTCGCAAACGTCGTGCCATTAGTTGTGCCAATCGAACTCCCGCCAAGGGTTCTATTTGAAGTAACTTGACAAAATCCTGAGCAGGCATACTGCCAATTACCGTCGGTACCAAGGTAATTACATCTGTGGATCGAGGTACTTCATCTAGCGCCGCCATTTCACCAAACAATTCCCCTTTGCCAAGAATATTCAGCGTTACCTCTTTTCCTTCTAGATTGTAGGTGCGAATTTTTACCCATCCATCCATAATAAAATATACAGAACCGCCCCAGTCATTTTCGAGCAGAATCACCTGATTGGCTGGGTGAGTGCGGGTAACAAGATGGATCAGGGCTGATTCCACAGCAGTTTCTGGCAACCCTTGAAAAAAGGGAGCCGACGTGATCATCGAGAGATTAGCCTGTGCTTGCAAGCTATATCGGTCTTCCATTACGACATCTTTATTCAAGCTGCTATGTATACACAACAAACAAGACCGCCATTTTCAGCCTAAGCTATCATTGCACAGCTCCCTTTCAAAGAGAAAACTAAACTATCAAGACTTACCCAAAATCATCAAAAAACGAACCGCAAAGGACGCAAAGGACACAAAGGAATAAGAGTTTTAGAGAGTTATAGCGGTTCTCGCTTGGATGCAATACAGTTTGACCTCACTTCCATTCCTCTCTCCTAAAAGGAGAGAGGCTTTGAATATTACTCCCCTTCCCTTGCAGGGAAGGGGCTGGGGGTTAGGTCTGTAT
>NZ_JAIVFV010000088.1 GCF_020829445.1 Nostoc sp. CHAB 5836 | reverse complement strand
TTTACCACCTGTTATTACTAAAAATAATATTGTTCTTAAAATAAACAATAAAAACTTATCACTGACTCTTGCTTCCGTAGCTAATTAATCCTTTTCTGGCTTTTCATCACTTTTTCAGCAAGCCCTAAGTAGAGCGACGCAAATAAAGCTAACTGGCTAAGGCTGTCATTTGTCATTTGTCCTTCGTCATTTGTAATGGTTTAAGGTGTATTTACGTTTCGTAACATAGTTTGGTTTATTCTTGCCGACTTACTTAATTAAAAATATAGCGGTTCTCGGTCTATTAGACCTCTCCAGAAATTAAATATGCGTTACCCAGAACCCTTGTAGAGACGTAGCAGTGCTACGTCAAAACAATTCATTTTCACTCCTATGTCTGATGTTCAACTAAACTGTTCAATAATTCCGCCACCCAAGACTTTTTCCCCGTCGTACCACACCGCAGCTTGTCCGGGGGTGATGCTGAATTGGGGTTCATCAAACACCAAACGCACACGGGAATTTTCCAAAGGAATCACGGTCACTGGTGTAGGGGTTGAACGATAGCGAATTTGCACTTCGACATGAATGGGGGTTGATGGTTCAGCAATAGAAACCCAATTTACCCGACCCGCAGTGCATTCCGGCTGAGTTACCTGAGTGCGATCGCCTACTACTACCTGATTATTTTTCGCATCTAATTCAATCACATAAAGCGGTTCAGCAGCAGCAATCCCTAAACCTTTGCGCTGTCCAATGGTGTAGTGATGGACACCATCATGCTGTCCCAAAACTTTGCCTGTGATATCTACAATATCGCCTGTTTTGGGAGCTAAATATTTATCCAAAAATGCCCGCATGGAACCGTTGCTTTCCACTAAGCACAAGTCTTGACTTTCTGGTTTGTCAGCAGTTTTCAGTCCGTATTCAGTAGCGATGCGGCGGGTGTCAGTTTTTTCTAGTTCGCCCAGAGGGAATATAGTTGCTGCAAGTAAATCTTGAGACAAATCATAAAGAAAGTATGACTGATCTTTGTTGCGGTCAACAGCTCTTAATAATTGGTAACGTCCAGTTGCTTCGTCATAGTTAATTCGGGCATAATGACCAGTGGCAATGCGATCGCATCCCAATTGTTCATGAGCATACTGCACCATTGGCCCAAACTTCACCGTTTTATTGCATTGAGAGCAAGGCAAAGGCGTGATCCCAGCGCTGTAACCTGTTACCAAATAATCAACAATATGCGTCTGAAAGACATCTCGAATATCTACGATTTTATGGGGAATGCCCAATTGTTCACAGATATCAGCCGCGTCGATCATACCTTCAGAGCAACATTGACCTTTGCCTTTCATTAGCCAAAGAGTCAAACCAATTACTTCATAGCCCTGATGGTGGAGGATGGCTGCGGCGGTGGAACTGTCAACGCCACCAGAAAGGCCAACGACGACTTTTTTCATACAAAGCACGACACGATATGCGTGGTTGTCCGATTCTAGCACAGACTCTTTCATTGCCTTGCTATCAAAGCACTTCAGTTTTAAACTTAGGACTTACGCAAAATCATGAAAAAACGAACCGCAGAGGACGCAAAGGAGAGGCAGCGCGGTCTTGGGGGTTTCCCCCATGAGCGACTGCCGTCACAAAGGAATAAGAGTTTTAGAGAGTTATTGCGTAAGTCCTACAGCAGTGTATAGTTGCTACAACGGTGAACTAAATTAGTTCCTGATGGAAATTGCCTAAAAATACTTTGACTACTTTCTAACTACTATGTCGAGAGGAATACCAAGTCAATTTATCCCATTTAAGATACTACGCCGAAGTTCTGATAGTTGCAAGCCCACTATTAGACTTCTCTGTTTGTTGCTGGGAGGATGGTTAGTGCTGATTACCGACTCTATGCCTGTACAAGCACAAATCCACAATAGCAAAGTGCTACTGGCTCAACAAGAAGTTGAAACTTTACCGTTACCACCAATTCCCTTTGGTCAACAGCCATCACCGCAGTTACAACCAGGTCAATCAGAGGAGTTCAGTCAACCGGAACTGAATTTTCAGCCATCTCAACCAGTAGAAGACAATCAATTTGAGCCGAATTTTCAGCCATCTCAACCAGTACAAGATAATCAATTTGAGCAGAATTTTCAGCCCTCTCAACCTTCAGAGTTTAGTCAATATAACCAGAACTTTGAGCGTTACTTAGTTTACGTTGATGGTAGTGATTTCCAGACGCTGCAAGAAATACGTCGGATTGAACCTACTGCTTACGTTCGCCAGTACCAAGGACGGAATGTAATTCAGTCAGGAGTTTTTAATAGAGTATCTAACGCTCAACAACGGGTGAGTGAGCTACAATCACGAGGCATATATAGCGCCCGGATTATCAGTTTCGCTAACGTACAGCAAATAGATGCAGGCAATGGAGGCTTTGTAAGCGATCGCAGTAACAGAAATTTTACCAGACAATCCTCTAGATATTATGTTGCCATTCCCACTACTTCCGAAGAGTTATCTGCGATCGCATCACAAGTTAGGCAGAATCTCGCTCGATTTAGCCAAGATTTAGGCCGTTCTGGCGGAGTCCTGGAAAGAACGCAACCAAGAGGGCCACACGTCGCAGTCGGGCCTTTCTCTAATCGATTCCAAGCTGAGGAATGGAATAAGTATCTGCGAAATGTCGGATACCGTAATGCCAGGGTTTATTACGGGAAGTAAAACAGGATTTACGCCAAATAATGAAAAAACGAACCGCGAAGACGCAAAGGACACAGAGAGAAGAAAGAAATGATAACTCAGCACTCAGGACTGATGCAAAATAGACAAGAACTAATTTCGCAAGTGGTAGTGACTGCTGGACAGATGCGCGATATTGAAAAGCGGATCTTTGCAGTGGGAATGCCTGTAGTCGCTTTGATGGAAAAGGTGGCGGGATTAATTGCCCGTCGCATTCTAGAAATTCTCTCAACTCCCCTTCAAAAGGCTTACTCTGTTCCTGCAAATACCCCCTTCAAAAGGGAGTCGCCACAGGGGGGAGGTTCTCGTGTCGGAATTCTTGTCGGCCCCGGTCATAATGGTGGCGATGCTTTAGTAGTAGCCCGTGAATTACACTTTCGCGGGTATGAAGTTTGGATTTATTCTCCTTTCTCTAAGCTCAAAGAATTAACTTCGCAGCACTTGCAATATACCCAGAGTTTGGGCATTCCAATTTATCAAACAATTGACCAACTACCAAATTCTGATTTGTTGATTGATGGGTTGTTTGGGTTTGGTTTGGAAAGAAACCTTACTGATTCCATCGCCTCTGCAATTAATCAGTTAAATGAATTGTCTATACCGATTTATAGTATCGATTTACCTTCAGGTTTACACACCGACACAGGCGAAGTATTAGGAACTGCCATTCGCGCCACTCACACATTTTGTTTAGGTTTATGGAAACTAGCTTTTTTCCAAGATCAGGCGTTGGAATATCTCGGTAAAGCTGAGTTAATCGATTTTGATATTCCTTTAGCTGATGTCGAAGCTGTTCTCAAAGATGTACCCAGGATTAAACGCATTACACCAGCAACAGCACTTGCTACTTTACCCCTACCCCGTCCAGCACTCACTCACAAATATAAAGAAGGACATTTACTGCTGATTTGCGGTTCGCGGCGCTATGCAGGTGGAGCAATTTTAACTGGTTTGGGCGCTAGAGCGAGTGGTGTGGGGATGCTTTCCATTGGCGTACCCGAATCGCTGAAATCTCTTTTAGTGTCACACTTACCAGAAGCGCTAATTGTCGGTTGGAAAGAAACAGAAACTGGAGCCATCGCCCAATTGCAATTTCCCGAAAAAACCGATCTGAGTTCCTTCAATACGATCGCTTGTGGCCCCGGTTTAACACGAGATGCGACTCCCATTGTACAAGAGGTGATCAACAGCGATCGCCCTCTGATTCTCGATGCCGATGGTTTAAATATTTTGGCAGAAATGGGAGCGATCGCCACGTTAAAAAAACGTCAAGCAGTAACCGTACTCACACCCCACACTGGCGAATTCCAGCGATTGTTTCCTGATGTCGCCGATGCCAAAAATCACAGGGTGAAAGCAGTACAGGAAGCAGCCGCGCAAAGTGGAGCCATAGTGTTGTTGAAAGGGGCGAGAACTGCGATCGCAACCCCCGAAGGTGGCGTTTGGATTGTTCCTGAAAGCACACCCGCCTTAGCGCGTGGTGGTAGCGGCGACGTATTAACTGGGCTACTGGGTGGATTGTTGGCGCAAGCAACAACTAAACAGATTCCCGTAGAAAATATTGTAGCAACTGCCGCTTGGTGGCATTCACAAGCAGGTATTTTAGCAGCCCAAGAGCGTACCGAATTGGGTGTAGATGCCTTTACATTGACACAATATTTGATGAAAGTTCTAAGTAAAAGACTTCCAAATAAAAAAATAATCAACTACTGATTGTAGGGTGGGCGTTTTGCCATTGGTGTCAACTTCAGCGAGAAATGGCTTATCTGTTGGCTGCACCACCCACCTGGAACTAAAGTTCCAGGCTAATAGTTAAAGTCATCTAAAAGATGACTAAAGATTTTTGGGAATATTTAGTCATCTTTAGATGACTTTTGCTATTAGTAAGGAACTTCAGTTCCTTGCGGGACATAACTTTTACGTTAAGTTGACACCAATGGCGACACGAGCGCCTTAGCACAAGGGCGCTTTGGTTAAGGATTTTTGGTACTGATTTTAAATTTTTACGTCAAGCGGTAGACCCCAACTAATTCAAAAGTCTGCTGCAAAGTTGTTGCGTAAGTCCTAATATTGTGAAACCATAGCTTGTGACTTGCTGATACAACTGCAATTAGCCGAGAAATAGGCTAGTTGCAGAAAAAAGTACTGGTACTGGTAACGATAATGACGCGATCGCCAAATTCAGAAAATAACCAGAAACCATCTAATCGTCGTCTCTGGCTCCTGCTTTTAGGACGTACCAGTTTAGCTCTCGGTGGGGTTTTACTGGTTGGAATTGCATTTGGTGCTTGGTGGGCTAGAAACTATGTATATAAAGATTTAGCACCCCTAGTGCAGCAAAATCTTCAGCAATTGCTTGGGCGACCTGTAAAAGTAGGGAATGTTGAACGTTTTTCCCTTTCTAGTCTGAGATTTAGCTCTCTATCGATACCAGCAACTCCCACTGATCAAGATCAGGTGACAGCAAAAGCTTTAGAGGTGCAGTTCTCGCCGTTGCAACTTCTCCTGAGCCGAAAACTGGCGTTAAATGTCACCTTAGTTCAACCCAATGTCTACATTCAACAGGATAAAGATGGTCGTTGGGTGACAGCCCAAGTTAAGGCTGGGGAAGGACAAGGTTTTATTCAAACTGAGTTGCAGACACTTCAAATTCAAGATGGTGATGTCGAGTTGATGGCATTCGCCGCAGCAACAAAACCGAAAGGCTCTGTAATATTAGATCAGTTTGGTGGTGTTGCCCGATTTTCAGAGCAAAATCAAAGGATTAGTTATGACATCAATGGTCAACTTACTAGGGGAGGTGCTGTTAAAGTTGTTGGGGAAACACAACTAAAAACTCAACAAACTAGCCTCCAGCTTTCAGCACAAAATTTACAAGCATCAGATGTCACTCGATTAATTCAGTTACCCATCGCTTTGCAAGCAGGATATTTAAATGCTGACTTAGGGATTCAGATTCCACCCAAATTGTCAGACATCGCAATTACAGGAACGGCTACAGCTAATCAAGTTACTGCGAAAATTCCAAATATTCCCCAGCCGATTTCTAATTTCAATGGGAGATTTATATTTCAGGGTCAGACAGTTGCTTTAGATAATTTGAGTACGAACATTGGCCAAGTTCCCATTCTGGCTAATGGAACAATTAATACTCAAACAGGTTTTAATGTCTCTGCTCAAATCAAACCAGTTAGTGCCAAAAATATTTTAGACACGCTGAATGTAAATTCGCCAGTCCCAGCTAGTGGCGAAGTTCAAGCAAATATTCAGGTAGGCGGCGCACTTGCACAACCAGTCCTTAGCGGTACAGTCAGCAACACAAAACCGATTCAAGTTGATCGTGTTCAATTTCAAACCATCAATAGTGATTTTCGGTTGAATGTCTCTCAAACTGCATCTCAACTTACTGTTTCCAATCTGAAAATAGTCCCCGCAGCAGGTGGTCAAATTATCGGCGGCGGTCAAGCTAATGTGGGAGCCAAAGATCAGGTAATATTTAATGCTCAAGCTGATGGAATATCAGGGGATATATTAGCACGCAGCTATGGCGTTACTCTACCGATCGCAGTTGGGAATATTTCAGCAAAAGCCCAAATTTCTGGCTCCCTTGGCAAACAGCCCTTGAACCTTGATATTTCCAGCGTTCAAGTAACACCGCCAGCCGGGGGGAAAATCACAGCCAATGGTCAAATTCAACTGGCTCCTCAAGGTCAGGTAGGAGTGGATATTCAAGCTCAAGGTATACCAGGAAATGCGATCGCTCAAGGTTACGGTATTTCAACTCCAATTAATATAGGTGGTATATCTGCAAACGCTAAAGTTTCTGGTTCCCTCGGTAAACCCTTAAACGTTAATGTTGCTCGCTCTCAAGCAAATCCAGAGGTGGGAGGACAAATAACAGCTAGCGGTCAAGTTCAGCTTGCACCCCAAGGTAGGGTAGCGTTAAATGTCCAAGCACAAAATTTACCAGGGGATGCGATCGCCCAAGCGTACAATTCCTCACCTTCGATCACCATTGGCAATGTATCAGCAAATGCCAATATTTCTGGCACTCTGAGCAATCTTCAAACAGTAGCACGGGTGCAAGCGCCTATTGCCACCTATCCCACTACCGGACGAGTTGTTGTTACCAAGCAAGGAGAAAATATCCTTTTCCCCGATGCGGTTTTGAATGTGGCAGGTGGTACAATCAGAGCCAGAGGTCAACTTGCACAACAACGCTGGCAAGGAGTTGTCAACACTTCTCAAATTCAACTCAACCGTTTCTCACCACAACTGCGAGGACGACTTAATAGCAATATTCAGTTATCAGGTACAACAAAATCTTTCCAGCTTGCAGATATTCGCGCCGCCGGACAAATCCGCCTATCCCAAGGGGTAGCCCTGCTGGCAAAACCACTCACCGCTCAATTTCAGTGGAATGGACAGCAGATTATAGTAGAAAACGCAAGTACCCCAGGATTGAGTGCTAATGGTGCGATCGCTATTCAGTTTCCACCAACTGGCGCACCCGAAATTGCCGGATTTAATTTAAATGTACTGGCACAGAATTTCAACTTACAAAATACTGGTTTTCAAGTTCCTGGTGATGTAGCGGTAGCGGGGTTACTGGATTTTAATGGACAAGTTACAGGCACTTTAAATGTACCTCAAGCTAATGGCAATATCCGGCTGCGGAATTTCAATGTGAGTAACTTGGCATTTGACCCACTTTTAACCGGAAACGTCAATTTTCAAGGGGGACAAGGAGCAAGTCTGCAATTAGCTGGGAAGCAAGATCGAATTGCACTTAACTTAGGTGCAGATTACCGTCCTACTTCATTTTTAGTTCGCCGTGATGGCGCAGTTACCACAGGTAGAACTGAAGGAGATAACTTGCTCATCAACGCGCAACAGTTTCCCATCGCTGTTGTTGGGGGCTTTTTACCGAATAATCAACTGAAACCACTGGCGGGGCAATTATCGGGAAATTTAGTTGTTAATCTAAATAATTATGCCATTGCCGGGGATGTGGCGATCGCCGGGCCTCGGATTGCGAGAGTTGCAGCAGATGAATTTCGCGGCAGCATCAATTATGCTGATGGTACTGCTAGCTTGGCTAATGGTCAATTGCGCATTGGCGATGATAACATCGCTCTCAGTGGAAATGTGCAAACAGGGAATGACCCGGAATTTCAATTTCAAGCTAATTTTGGCGAAACCAGAATCGAGAGACTTTTACAAGCGTTTAATATCTTCGACTTTCAAGACCTTAGTACCGGGTTGCAGCCTCCAACTTTAGCTGGAGCAGAGGTACTTCAAACTGAGTCTATCAGTTTGCCCGATGCAGATTTGAAAACACAGTTAGCATATTTCTCAAAAATTACAACATCCATCGCAAAACAACAGCAAGTAGAGAGAAAAGAAACCCCATCTTTACCCACCCTTGCAGAATTAACAGGTGCTTTGAGCGGAGCAATTACAGCTAATGGCTCGTTAAAATCTGGGTTGAATGTCGGCTTTAATTTTCAAGGTGCAAATTGGCAATGGGGTGAATACTCCATCAATCAAGTCCTTGCTCAAGGCACTTTCGCCGATGGTATCGTCACACTTTCGCCCTTGAGTGTTGGGATCAATCAGGGAATAGTGGCGTTTTCAGGACAGTTAGGAACTGAGCAACTATCTGGAAAGTTGAATGTAGCAAGTTTACCCATATCACTTTTAGAGCCTTTGATCGCCAAATATCCCATCGATATCACTGGTAATGTAAATGCTGATGCCACATTAGCAGGTAGTTTACAAGACCCCAGTGTTCGCGGGGAAGTGACCCTAGCCAATGCGACTCTTAACAAACAACCTGTGCAAACAGGACAAGTGAACTTTGATTACAACAACGCTCGTTTGAATTTTGATAGTACCTTATTAGTGACAGGAACGCAACCAGTTGCCATTACAGGTAGTGTACCTGCTCCTTTGCCTTTTGCCGAAGTGCAACCGGATAGCAATCAAATCAGCATCAACGCCAATGTGCAAAATGAAGGATTGGCACTGTTAAACCTGTTTACCAACAATCAAGTCGCTTGGGTAGATGGTCAAGGGAAAGTAGATTTAAACGTTCAAGGTACTTTAAACGAACCAATTATCAACGGAAATGCCACACTTAATAATGCAACTTTTCGCGCTCAAGCCTTATCTGAACCCCTAACCAATGTCACCGGAACAGCGCAATTTAATGGTAATACTGTGAGTGTTGAAAGCATTCAAGGTAATTACAATCAAGGGAAAGTAAATGTATCAGGTATCCTGCCGATTTTTGATTCTCAGCAAGGAGCATCAAATCCTCTGACAGTATCAATAGCAGACAAACTCAATTTTGAAATTGCAGGACTATATGAAGGTGGTGTTGGCGGCGATATCGTAATTAGCGGAACAGCGTTAAAACCTGTAATTGGCGGAGATATTCAACTGAGTGATGGTCAAGTAATTATTGGAAACTCGGCTACTGCTGAGAAAAAATCAGCAGCCACAGCAGAGGCTAACGCTAACGTTATAAATAGAGAAGAGGTTAACGCTAACGTCACACCTACACCAGAAAATAGTCCTAACCCAGTAGTCACACGAGACGTAAGCACTAACGCAGTAACTCCACCCAATTTACCTATAGAGTTTGCAAATTTAAAATTGGCTTTAAACGACGACGTTCGTGTTACCAGTCAGTCCCTACTGGACTTTGTACCAGGAGGAGCCGCATTTAGCCAGCCGATATTGAGCTTTGACGCCAAAGGCGACTTGACCATTAATGGGACATTAGCCAAGCCACTTCCTGAAGGAGTCATTCGTTTGACAGGAGGAGGAGTGAGCTTATTTTCCACACAGTTCACCCTAGCGCGGGGCTATGAACACACTGCGCGGTTTATTCCAAGTCTTGGACTTGACCCGACTTTAGATGTCCGACTGATTGCAATTGTACCGGAAGCATCAGCAATAAACAGTCGAATTTTGGAATCACCACTATCTGCTGAAGTCAGCGATGCTTCTGTAAATAACTTTGGGACTTTACGTAGCGTTCGCGTTCAAGCCAGAGTGAACGGCCCAGCTAGTGAATTAGGCGACAATCTAGAACTGACCAGTGAACCCAACCGTAGTCGGGGAGAAATAGTTGCGCTGCTAGGTGGCTCAATTCTGAATTCCTTCGGTCAAACAGATGCAACCCAAGGGCTGACTAATTTCGCTAGTTCCACTATTTTAGGTGGTTTACAAGGAACTATCACTGCGATCGGACAGGCTATTGGTTTCAGTGAGTTTCGGATATTTCCTACTCCATCTACCAATGAAGCAACGAGAACTTCAGTTCTGAATTTATCAGCAGAAGGTGTGTTTGACATTAATAGAAATTTTTCTGCCTCTTTATCACGTCCTCTTTCTAGCGATGAGTCTTTCCTTTATAATGTCCTCTATCGAGTCAACGATGAAATTCTCATGCGAGGCTCAACTAATTTAGGGGATGAAAATAGATTTCTAGTTGAGTATGAAACCCGATTTTAGTCAATAGATATAGGAGTGAAAAAGTAGAGACGTAGCACTGCTACCTCTCTATAAGGCAATACGGTTCAGTTAAGCATTTCTTTCTTCTCTTCGCGTCCTTGGCGTCCTTCTCCCAAGGGGAGACGCTACGCGATGGCGGTTCGTAAAAAAAATTGACTTTGGCAAAGAATTTTAGCCTTAACTGAACCGTATTGCTCTATAAGGGTTCTGGGTAACGCATATTTAATTTCAGCAACCCCTATTTACTCTTTCTCTTCCTTTGCGCTCTTCTCTACAATGGCATTGTTAGTTGACACAATGGTATTGTTAGTTGACACAATGGCATTGTTAGTTGACACAATGGCATTGTTAGTTGACACAATGGCATTGTTAGCCGGCACAATGGCATTGTTAGTTGACACAATGGCATTGTTAGTTGACACAATGGCATTGTTAGAGTGCAATACGCTTGGGTTAAGGCTAAAACTCTTTGTTAAAGTCAATTTTTTTAACGAACCGCCATCGCGCAGCGTCTCGTAAGAGTTGGACGCCTTCGCGCAGCGT
Source organism: Nostoc sp. CHAB 5836 (assembly GCF_020829445.1). Lineage (GTDB taxonomy): Bacteria > Cyanobacteriota > Cyanobacteriia > Cyanobacteriales > Nostocaceae > Nostoc. The sequence goes on along the minus strand of NZ_JAIVFV010000088.1, from coordinate 16,119 downwards.
CTCGTAAGAGTTGGACGCAAAGAGAAGAAAGAAATGCTTAAGTAAGTTGGCGCGAAAAAATCAAAGTATGTTACGAAACGTAAATAGCCTTAAAATCTTTACTAGTGACCAATGACAAAGGACAAATGACAGCCTTAGCCAGTTAGCTTTAATTGCGCCGACCTACTTAACTGAACTGTATTGGTCTAAAGACGACTTTCGCGATAAGAGAGGTGAATTCATTCTGAGGCGGGCTAGATGAAAATGAAATAGCCCTGGGGATGAGATAAGCAAAATACCAAACATTTCACAATTAGGCAATACTTCTGCAACAAAACTCCCATAAATAATATCTACAATTATTAATACATCTAAAATATGCTTCCAGACAGCAATGCAAAACGAATCTCGTGACACAGAACACCCATTAAATAAAATTTTACATAACACTGGTGATACTAAACACCATAATCGAGCGCCCTGGAAAAAGGCTGCCGCCTCTTTATCGTTGGTGCTGCTGGGATCAGGGATGACATTGGCAGGCGGTTATATAGCTGGACATTCTCGGCAGGTATCTGAGAGTGTATCTAATTTGACAGTGAATCGAGTCAATGCTGCTCCTCCATTACCAGTTGCCACAGATCCTAACTTTGTTATCCAAGTGGTGCAAAAGGTCGGGCCAGCAGTAGTGCGGATTAACTCTTCCCGAACGGTAAGAACGCGAATACCAGATGAATTTAACGATCCGTTTTTTCGCCGCTTTTTTGGTTCACAACTACCACAATCACAAGAAAGAGTAGAACGGGGTACCGGTTCAGGTTTTATCATTAGTGCTGATGGTCGTATTCTCACCAACGCCCACGTTGTCGATGGTGCTGATACGGTGACAGTAACACTCAAAGATGGGCGCACCTTGCAAGGTAAGGTGTTAGGAAAAGATGAATTAACCGATGTCGCTGTTGTCAAGATTCAGGCAGAGAATTTACCTTCAGTAGCCTTGGGTAACTCAGATCAACTCCAACCGGGAGAATCGGCGATCGCGATCGGTAACCCCCTTGGACTAGATAATACAGTAACTACCGGAATCATCAGTGCTACCGGACGCAGTAGCAATCTAATTGGCGCTTCCGATAAGCGAGTAGAGTACATTCAAACTGATGCAGCAATTAATCCCGGTAACTCCGGCGGGCCCCTGCTAAATTCCCGTGGCCAGGTAATTGGCATGAATACAGCCATTATCCAAGGGGCACAAGGATTAGGCTTTGCTATTCCCATTAACACAGCACAACGTATTTCCAGTCAATTAATAGCTACAGGCAAAGTAGAACATCCTTATCTGGGAATTCAGATGGTAGGCTTAACGCCTCAGCTAAAACAAAGTATCAACTCAGATCCCAATAGCCGTTTCAGTGTGGATGAAGATAAAGGTGTATTAGTTGTGACAGTTATGCCAAACTCACCAGCTGCCAAAGCCGGGATACGTGCTGGCGATGTGATCCAAAAGCTTGGCAATCAAGTAGTCACGGATGCCACCAGTGTTCAAAAGGCAGTAGAAAATAGCCAAGTCGGGAGCGATTTACCTATGGAATTACGTCGCAATGGCCAGAATCTTAACGTAGCTGTGCAACCTGGTGCTTTCCCCACACAAGTACAATAATCGCTATAGCGACCCGTTTTGAGCGATTTTTGAGTAGTAAATGAGTACTCGTGAACTACCCCGCCGTAGGACGGACGTAGCTTTATCTCCTCCCGAAAAGCGGGGAGGGGATTAAGGAGTGGGGTGCAATGACTGTGAGAATCATAACTGCTATAATTATGCGGACATGATATTAGGTCAGTGTTGGGATATTTTTTTATTTGGAAGTACCTAATTTATTTTTTGCAAATCCCTAATTTCCCGATATTTGCCAAGTCAGCTTGAAACAACAAATAATCAGAAAATGTCTGAATTATTGTTTTAATAGACTTGCAACTTATGAAAAAAGCTATCGTTTATCGATACCGTACTTATGGACTAGTTGGCTTAATATCCTTAACTACTGTATTAAGTACAGCTACATCTGCCCTAACACAGTTAGCAGACGATTCTTCAATTCGGCAAATTCCTACCCCTGCTTCTAAATTAATCTGGCCGACTCAAGGCTTTATCTCTCAAGGCTTCCGCAAATATCAACATGAAGGAATTGATATTGCAGGGGCTTCTGGAACTCCTATTGTTGCGGCTGCATCTGGTACAGTTGTAAAAGTAGGTTGGGATAATTGGGGATTAGGAAATGCCATAACTATTAAACATCTCGACGGCAGCGTTACAGTTTATGGTCACAATCGCCGTTTATTGGTGAGCAAGAGTCAACAGGTCATTCAAGGTCAAATTATTGCTGAGATGGGATCTACAGGCAATAGTACAGCACCTCATCTGCACTTTCAAGTTCATCCAAATGGTCGAATAGCAGTTGACCCCCTTCGTCTATTGACATCCTTAACTGCAAGTAAGTAGAGCGACGCAAATAAAGCTAACTGGCTAAGGCTGTCATTTGTCATTTGTCCTTCGTCATTTGTAAGGGTTTAAGGTGTATTTACGTTTCTTAACATAGTTTGGTTTATTCTTGCCGACTTACTTATTACCTGTGGTTTTGATAACTCGAACCGCTTAGTCTCGTCACCCGCAGTAGCAAAGCAAGTTTCACCTTCACAGGCAATTCCAATAGATAATGTGTAGGTTGGGTTGAGGAACGAAACCCAACCGAAGAGCGGGGTTTGTTGGGTTTCGCATTGCGCTCAACCCAACCTACAAATATTAAAAACCTACGCAGTATTGAGAGATATATAATTTTCACAAATGATTTAGGACTGCTATATAAGGAGCTACTAAGTACGTTGGTGCGAAAAAAGTCAAGTATGTTACGAAACGTAAATAAGCTTAAAACCTTTACTAATGACAAATGACCAATGACAAATGACAGCCTTACCCAGTTAACTTTAATTGCGCCAACCTACTTACACAACCTTAAGAGAAAATCAAGGGTTTCTGCTAAAAGTTAGGTGTTGATTGAAGCAACTGCTACAGAGCCATTATTTAGGATAGGCTGGCGGGTTTTCAAATCAAATTTGAACCCATGTGGCAAAATATGAAGCTTTGCTCCGCAAATTGCCAAAGACTCATCCTTCAAAATTTCGCCCATATTGTTATATGTAGCCTCTGATTCATCAACAATCGTAACCGCACCTTCACCAATCACTTCAATTTGGTTATCTGTCACTACCATAGCGGTATTTTCGTCAATACCAAATCCCAAGACAGCAGGCTGTAATATCAAAGCTGAAACTAAGCGTCCCAAGCGTCCACGCTGAGAAAAATGCTGGTCAATTACTACCCCAGGTAGGAAGCCTAGACCGGGGCCCATTTCAACAGTTTCAATGCGAGGATGTGTCTGCGAATCACCTTCCACGATCATTTGATCTGGCATCACAGCAGCTCCGGCACTTGTACCTGCGATAACTATACCTTCAGAGAAGCGTTTGTGAATTGCCACATCGATTTCGGTGTCCTTGAGGATGTTGGTGATTCGAGCTTGATCTCCTCCAGTAAAAAATACCCCAGTTGCTTTATTAATAGCTTCCAATGCGGTAGATGAAGATGCATCTTCACGGGTTTCTGTATCAATAATCCGAACATTTTCGGCTCCCAGACGCTCAAACACTCTGATATAATTTTCTCCCACTTCTCTTGGTAGTTCTGTCGCCGCCGTCATAATCACAATATATGCCTTTGTACCCCCAGCGCGTCGTACAAAGTCCCGCAAAATTTGGCAATCTCCTTCTTTGTCTTCGGCTCCTCCAATAATTAGCAACTGCCGTTTGATATTACTTGCCACCATGATCATGCCTCCTGATTTAAGTTTTTGTCATTTGTCATTTGTCATTGGTCATTTGTCATTTGTCATTTGTCATTTGTCATTGGTCATTAGTAAGGGTTTTTTCGCACCAACGTATTTAGAACCTATGACATCAACTGCCTCTAGAGGTATTTTCCAGAGGCATTGTTGGCTATGTTGCAAATTGCCGATTGGAGATTTATCGGGCGATCGCGAGTAATTGGTATTAACTCTAACTGGGTGCATTTAAGTAAGTTGGCAAGAATAAACCAAACTATATTACGAAACGTAAATACATTTTAAACACTTATAAATCAATACGCTTGGGTTAAGGATTTTCTGGAGAACCATAGGCCTGTAGAGACGTTGCATTGCAACGTCTCTACACTGTCCACTGGACAAGGGTTTTAGTCTGATCGCAAGCGTATTGACTTATAAATGACGAAGGACAAATGACAAATGACAGCCTTAGCTAGTTAGCTTTATTTGCGTCGCTCTACTTAGATATTTGATGGAAAGTCTTAATGAATCCGACTTCTGTAAAGCAAATTAGTTAAGAAAAAACGTGCTTGTTCTAATGGGAGATGCCTGGGTTTGCCTTGGTAGACAATTTGATACTCATTCATGTCTGCGCCATCACCATGCCCAGAGATCAGCTTTTGGTGAAAAGCTTCCTCAGCAAGTTCTCGAATTTCGTCTCTTGGAGCAGGTTGTGTGCTATTCATACTTTGCTCTCTTTTTAATACCTCACATCTACTTATACAAATTTTTGAGTGAGTGTTGCACCATTCAAAAGTTATATCTTTGATTATTGCTTGAAGTGAACTACCCCAACCTAAGACGGACGGGGCTTGAAGATGGGGAGTTTTGCGATCCGTTAAAACAAATCCAAATCTGTCACGGCCCCAAGACTGCTAGAAGATACTAATTTAGCATATTTCGCCAACACGCCTTTAGTGTAACGTGGAGCGAGAGGTTGCCAATTGGCGCGACGACGGATCAATTCTTCTTCCGATATATTCAACTGCAATAAACGAGCAGGTGCATCAATCGTAATACTATCGCCTTCTTCTACAAGAGCGATCGCACCACCCACTGCTGCTTCTGGGGCCACATGACCAACTACCATGCCATAAGTACCACCAGAAAAGCGGCCATCGGTAATTAATCCCACCGCATCACCCAAACCAGCACCGATAATTGCTGAGGTGGGAGCCAACATTTCTCGCATTCCAGGGCCGCCTTTAGGCCCTTCGTAGCGGATGACGAGAATATCACCAGCTTGAATTTTACCCGCCAAAATTGCATCTAAAGAGGCTTCTTCCGATTCAAACACCCTTGCGGGGCCGGTAATGACTGGTTTTTTCACGCCGGTAATTTTAGCGACAGCCCCTTCTATTGCCAGATTACCTCTAAGGATAGCTAAGTGTCCTTGAGGATACATTGGGTTATTCCAAGTCCGAATCACATCTTGATTGGCAGATGGTTCTTCTGGGATGTCTGCTAATATCTCTGCAATGGTTTGGCCGCTGATTGTAATGCTATCGCCATGTAGTAAATCATGTGCAAGTAGCATTTTCATGACTTGGGGAATACCACCAGCTTTGTGCAAATCTGTAGCGACATATTTACCACTTGGTTTTAAATCACACAAAACGGGAACACGGGCGCGGATTGTTTCAAAGTCATCCAGGGTTAACTCGACATTAGCAGCACTGGCGATCGCTAAAAAATGCAATACTGCATTGGTCGAACCACCCACTGCCATAATCACAGAGATGGCATTCTCGATAGATTTGCGGGTGATAATTTGCCGGGGTAAGATTTGTTTGCGAATCGCTTCGACTAACACAAAGGCTGATTTTTCGGTGCTGTCGGCTTTTTCGGCATCTTCGGCTGCCATTGTCGAAGAATAGGGTAAACTCATTCCCAGGGCTTCAAATGCTGAAGACATGGTGTTAGCTGTAAACATTCCCCCACAGGAACCAGCGCCAGGACAAGCCCGACTTTCAACTTCTAATAATTCTTTTTCGTCAATTTTTCCAGCACTGTATTGACCAACAGCTTCAAAAGAACTGACAACAGTTAAATCGCGTCCGTTATAGTGACCTGGTTTAATTGTGCCACCGTAAACGAATATTGCCGGGATATTCATCCGGGCGATCGCTAACATTGCTCCTGGCATATTCTTATCACAGCCACCAATGGCTAGCACACCATCCATACTTTGTCCAGTGCAGGCGGTTTCAATAGAATCAGCTATAACTTCCCGCGACACTAGGGAATATTTCATCCCTTCAGTTCCCATCGAAATCCCATCGCTGATGGTAATTGTGCCGAACATTTGCGGCATCGCCCCGGCAGTTTTAACGGCAACTTCTGCCCTTTGTGCCAGTTGATTGATTCCCATATTACAGGGAGTGATGGTGCTGTAACCGTTAGCAATGCCCACAATGGCTTTATTGAAATCTTCATCTTTAAAACCAACTGCCCGCAGCATAGCTCGATTTGGCGATCGCTGCACTCCTTGCGTCACAATTTGGCTTCTCAAATTCTCCGACATCTTTTTTCTTCCCTGGCATCATCGCAACTGTTGCGATTATATTATCTGATTTTCTCATGGATACGCGGTGCGATCAAATAACTATAAAAGGGAGAGGCAAGCTCAACTTACCTCTCCCCTCGACTATTCAATTATCAGAATTCTGCCTTATAGCGGTTCTCAATTGCATGGAATACAGACCTAACAAGAACAGCCCCAACCCTTGTAGCATTGGGCAGTAAGACTCAAAGCCTCTCTCCTTTTAGGAGAGAGGTTTGGAGAGAGGTCAAACTGTATTGCATCCAAAGGAAAAGCGCTATATTTTCAAGTCAGGTCTATTAGACATTTGGTGAAATTAAATATGCGTTACCCAGAACCCTTGTAGAGACGTAAGTACGTTGGTGCGAAAAAAGCCAACTATGCTACGAAACGTAAATAAGTTTAAAACCCTTACTATTGACAAATGACAAATGACAGCCTTAGCCAGTTAACTTTAATTGCGCCGACCTACTTAGCACTGCTACGTCAAAACAATTCTTTTTCACTCCTATGTCTATATAAATTAAAGGATAATGTCGCTTTCGGGATTTCCTGTTGCCACGAATAGTGCTGGCGTTCCTTGGAGCTGAATCTCAAGGTCAGCGGCAAAATCGAAATCGGTATTACCGCTAAGAATACCTTCTGCATACCTAACCTGACCAACTGCGGAGAATGGGGCAGCCCCAATGTAAGTGAAGGCTTGGTTATCAGCTAGAAAGGGGTTGGCATCAATGGTAGATAGATCGATTTGATCGCCTGCAAAGATACCGTTTCCAACAAAGTCAGTGATAACATCTCGCAACAAACCAGGTTGACTCTCAGAAACTAAGTCGAAATCGAAAACATCGTTGCCAGCATCCCCATACAGAGTATCAGTCCCAGCGTCTCCTAAGAGGGTATCATTACCAGCGTCTCCTAAGAGGGTATCATTGCCAGCTTCTCCTAAGAGAATATCGTTGCCAGCTTCTCCTAAGAGAATATCGTTGCCATCACCCCCTAAGATGCCATCGTCGCCAGCGTCTCCGAAGAGGGTATCATTGCCAGCCTCTCCTAAGAGGGTATCGTCGCCAGCGTCTCCGAAGAGGGTATCATTGCCATCACCCCCTAAGATGCCATCGTCGCCAGCGTCTCCGAAGAGGGCATCATTGCCATCACCCCCTAAGATGCCATCGTCGCCAGCCTCTCCGAAGAGGGTATCATTGCCAGCCTCTCCGAAGAGGGTATCATTGCCAGCCTCTCCGAAGAGCCTATCGTCGCCAGCCTCTCCGAAGAGGATATCGTTGCCAGCACTACCTAAGACGTTTAAAGTTGCCATAATGAGTTTTTGCTTAACTTAGAGGTTAAAAAAATTCCCTCATCACTTCCCCATCAGAAAACGGCGTTGCTGATTAAAAGTATGAATTTGGTTTCCTCCAAAGGCGCAAAGTAAACAGTTTCAAACATGAAATTTTACGCCGTGTGCGATGTGCCACTTTCTCTCAAACCTAACCCTCAACCCCAACCCTTATATCGTTCTGACAATTCACGTTATGTGGAAAAGTCCACCAAAAACCTAACCCCCTAGCCCCCTTCCCGCATCGGAAAGGGGGAAATTCAAAGTCTCTCTCCTTAAAGGAAGAGAGAAATAGAAGTGAGGTTTTCCAGATGACCTGAATTGTTAGTATAACTTTGGGGAGTAAGAATCAAAGCTTCTCAGGACTGGGGGGAGAGGAATGGAAGCGGGGTTCCAATAAGAACTTGCACATCCCGTAATTTTTGAATTTCACACTTTCATTCAGCAACACCGAGAACACAAGGTGGAGAAATAACGAGTGGAGGACATAACTGAACCACACCTGATTAGAATAGGTGTTCGCTGTTAAGTCTGAAGACTTGAGAAGCACTGGATGTACTGATGATATTTGCATCAAGATCGTGCTAATAGTCATCATAATCACTAATATCATACTACCCTCAAGTGTTTTTTTTCTATCTATTAACAAAGGATAATTAATCCTCTTTTATTACTCTCGACAGATAAAAATCTGAAACCTTTATTTAGATAGAGTTTATTTTGCCTATTAAGATTTATTTGGTGGTTTCTATAGTTATGTATAAGTAAATTGGCAAGAATAAACCAAGCTATATTACGAAACGTAAATACACCTTAAACCCTTATAAATGATGAAGGACAAATGACAAATGACAGCCTTAGCCAGTTAGCTTTATTTGCGTCGCTCTACTTAAGTTAAAATGCTTGTTGAGCAGCGTCACAATTTGGCTTCTTAAATTCTCCGACATCTTTTTTCTTCCCTGGCATCATCGCAACTGTTGCGATTGTATTATCTGATTTTCTCATGGATACGCGGTGCAATCAAACATGAGTAAGCATTGGATGCAACACAGTTTGACCTCGCTTCCATTCCTCACTTCCTTTAAGGAGAGAGGCTTTGAATCTTACTCCCCTTCCCTTGTAGGGAAGGGGTTGGGGGTTAGGTCTGTATTGCAGGATTGGTAATTCTCTGAAGACGAATAAGACCGTCGTTGTGGTACTCGAAATTGGAAGCCCCTTTTTGCTTCGCTGAAAAACGGGTACTTCACCGCTAAACCTTGACATTAACATCAATGTCAAGGTTTAGCGTGAGAGAGTCCTTGTAAATTCACCTCTCATGCTCTACCCTCAACGTTTGGGCCAATTTACCAGAGAACACACAGATACCTTAGCTGCACTTTTGTGTGGCTTACTGCTATTTCTCGGATGGTTCGCTTTGCATCTCGGTTGGTTAGGATTGGCGTTTCTACTGCTACCTGCTGCTTATGTAATTGGTGGTTACGAAAGTGCGCGGGAGGGATTGACTACCCTTTTCAAAGAAAAGGAACTTGATGTAGATTTGCTGATGATTGTGGCGGCCATTGGTGCTGCTAGTCTCGGCTTATGGCGAGGAGAATATCATCTAATTGTTGATGGAGCAATTTTGATTCTGATCTTTGCCATCAGTGGCGCATTAGAAGGCTATGCAATGGCGCGAACTGAGCGGAGTATTCGTAGTTTGATGAGCCTGACACCAGATACAGCAAGGGTTTTGCTTCAGGGAAGGGAAGAGGAAATTCCTATCAGTCAGCTAAAAGTGGGTGATGAGATTGTCGTTAAGCCTGGAGAGCTAATTCCTACAGATGGAATTATTGTGTCTGGTTATAGCACCCTCAATCAAGCTGCAATTACAGGTGAGTCTTTACCTGTAGAGAAAACAGTCGGTGCAGAAGTATTTGCCGGCACACTCAACGGCTATGGTGCATTGCAGATTAAAGTACACAAACCAGCCCAAAGCAGTTTAATTGTGCGTGTGATTCGTTTGGTAGAACAAGCAAAGACTCAAGCACCTCCTTCGCAAGAGTTTACCCTTCGCTTTGAGAAAGGATATGCCAAAGTCATTGTAGTAGCTGGGATATTGCTGGCAACTTTACCGCCATTTCTTTGGGGTTGGGATTGGGAAACGACGATTTATCGCGCTCTTACTTTCCTTGTGGTGGCTTCTCCCTGTGCGCTGATGGCTGCAATTATGCCCACCCTGCTTTCGGGAATCGCTAATGGTGCAAGACAAGGAATTTTGTTTAAAAATGGGGCGCAGTTGGAGAAGATTGGCAAAGTCCGAGCGATCGCATTTGATAAAACTGGTACTCTCACAACCGGACAGTTGCAGGTATTTCAGGTAATTTCAGCTGGTAAATACACGCAAACAGATGTATTACAAACCGCAGCATCCGTAGAATCATCTTCCGAACATCCTATTGGTAAAGCAATTGTGCAGGCGGCTGGTGATTTAAATTGGGTTGGTGCAATGCAAGTACAAGCTAAACCTGGACAGGGGATTGTCGGAATCGCCCAAGAACAACAGGTAATTGTCGGGAATGCCGTTTTTGTACAGAAGTATGTGACAAATTTACCTGAAGAATTGCGAGAAATAGTTCCATCTTGGGAGCAAGAAGGTAAAACCGTTGTTTGGGTAGCACGGAAAGCAGAGGTGATGGGTGTAATTGCGATCGCAGATGAAGTAAGACCGCAAGCAGCTGCAACCATTACCCGGTTAAAGAAACTGGGAGTTGAGCAAATTGTCATGTTAACTGGGGATAATCAAGAAACTGCTCACAGTGTCGCCAAAGCAGTGGGAATTGATCGAGTGTATGCTCAACTTCTACCAGAAGATAAGCTAGATGTTATCCGTCGTCTACAGCAAGAACATCAAACTGTGGCAATGGTAGGCGATGGAATCAATGATGCACCAGCCTTAGCACAAGCATCTGTAGGTATTGCGATGGGTGTATCTGGTAGCGATGTGGCATTGGAAACCGCAGATATCGTACTGATGGCAGACAAGTTAGAAAAAATTGCTGTAGCGATACATTTGGGTAGGCGATCGCAACTTATAGTCAAACAAAATATAGTCGTAGCCTTGGGTTTCATTATGTTGCTTTTAGTGGGCAACTTTCTAGGAAATATTAACTTACCCATCGGCGTCATTGGCCATGAAGGTTCCACAGTGTTAGTTACCCTCAGTGGACTAAGATTGCTAAAATAATATAGGAAAAAGTAAGTAAGTTGGCAAGAATAAACCAAACTATATTACGAAACGTAAATACACCTTAAACCCTTATAAATGACGAAGGACAAATGACAAATGACAGCCTTAGCTAGTTAGCTTTATTTGTGTCGCTCTACTTAGTACAATGTCTAAACTAATTTTGAGGGTTTGTAGTAAGCACTAAAATGCTTAGAAAATAAGGACTGAAGTCCTTACTACCAACTTGCTTCCCGTCAATTTAAACTTGACAAACTAGTAGTAGAGCCAGGTAATGGCTTTTGGTGACTGATAAGTGCGATCGCTATCTTCAACCAATCAATATAAGTCTGTTCTCGTCGGATGACCAACTCCAGCACCAGTCTTTGCATCACTTGCTCACGGTTAGCAGATTCATCACCGAGTGATGGCAAATCGATGGTTTCACATTCAGCAAGCTTTTTGCTTCGAGTTGCCAATTGTTGCTCCAGTAGGTGAATGATGGTTTCATTGGACAACTGATCTGCAAAATGCAATTGGACTAGCATTGGTTCTCGCACAGTCGGTAAGGGCTGATGAATCCCAAGCCATCGGGCAAATTCGGCTTTTCCTGGCTCCGTCACACTATAAACTTTGCGATTGGGGCGATCGCGCTGAATCTCAATCGTACAGTTAATCCAGCCTTGCTCAACTAGCTTATCAAGAGTTCTGTAAATTTGTGCTTGGTCTGCTGGCCACAAATGGGCAATGCATTGATCAAAGCAGCTCGTTTTGAGGTCGTAGCCCGTCATTTCTTGCTGCTGAAGAAGACCTAAAATTACATATGCTAGCGACATTAAGACGGTTTTCCCATAATTGATATTTTCTCGATCGGTTCTACACTATAGACATAGGAGTGAAATTAAATATCCGTTACCCAGAACCCTTGTAGAGACGTAGCACTGCTACGTCAAAACAATTCGATGTCTACTATCTACTTCTTATAATTTTATGTTAATATAAGATTAATCTAATATGAGATATAACAATTATAAAAAGATGATGTCAACCATAATGCTTCTTAGCAAAGAAACCAAATACATAAAAAACTCCACACACAAGGACATGGAGAATGGGGAAGAGTTACCAATGCCCGATTCGCAATGCCTACAAATTATTTAAGCCATACAAGACTATTGTAAGGAAAGGATGGGTAACATTGACTTCTAACACACTTATAGAAAGAATACGTCAACATCAATATCTGCGTGATTTACGAAACAAATTACTCTACCTTCACAAGATGTTGTTGGAGACAGAACGCATTGCCTACGAACAGGTTAGTGGACGAGTATCAAGCGGAGAACTCCTTCAGCTCGTCATCGCTCATGAACAATTTGCTTGGCTACATCGCATTTCCGAAGTGGTTGTGCAAGTTGATCAAATGCTCGAAGCAGATGAACCGATATCCCTCGACGATTTCCAAAAGTTGATTAGTGATGTCCGCACGCTGATTGTACCGTTAGAGACAGGTAATACCTTTGAGAGAAAGTATTACGACGCTCTCCAGCGCGAACCTGGTGCTGTGTTGGCACACGCCGAGATATCCAGATTTCTCACCTTTAAGGTTTAAAGGTAACGTAAGTAGGTCGGCGCAATTAAAACTAACTGGCTAAGGCTGTCCTAAGTCAATTGGTCACTAGTAAAGATTTTAAGGCTATTTACGTTTCGTAACATACCTTGATTTTTTCGCGCCAACTTACGTATTTCCAACAAAGCTAAGTAGTTGGACAAAAACATTTACAGTCGTTGCGAAAGAGGTGAAGCAAAGTAATAATCACACCAAGTACAGATGCAGCATAAAATCGTGGTGAATTGAGGGTTGAAATTTAACTCATGATTAATGACCCATTTGCAGCACTTGTAGGACAACAGCAAGCCATAGAATTACTAACTCAGGCTGTCAAACAAAACCGGGTTCCTCCAGCTTACCTATTCGTGGGGCCAGATGGTGTAGGAAGGAGTTTAGCAGCCAGGTGTTTTGTAGAGTTGCTATTTTCTAGTGGGATGGGAATCACTGCGTCTTTACAAAACCGTTTACGTCAAGGGAACCACCCAGCTTTGTTGTGGGTACAACCAACCTACCAATACCAAGGACAACGATTAACAGCAGCAGAAGCAACCGAAAAAGGACTGAAGCGTAAAGCACCACCTGTAATTCGACTAGAGCAAATTCGGGAAATTACCCAGTTTCTAAGTCGTCCACCCTTAGAAGCGCCGAGGAATGTAGTAGTGGTGGAAGAAGCTCAAACAATGGCTGAAGCCGCAGCCAATGCTTTACTTAAAACCTTGGAAGAACCAGGACAGGCGACATTAATTTTAATTGCACCTATACCTGAGTCTGTGTTGCCGACTTTGGTATCACGCTGTCAACGCATTCCTTTTTATCGCTTAGATGCACAATCTTTAGCTGTTGTACTCACACAAACAGGTCATCAGGAAATTTTGCAAAATCAGGCAGTATTGAGCATAGCAGCTGGTAGTGCCGGAAGTGCGATCGCATCTTATGAGCAATTACAAGCTATTCCCCGTGAGTTACTCGAAGACTTGAAAAAAGCGCCTAAATCTTACCGTAACGCCTTAGAGTTAGCCAAGAAAATTGATAAGGATTTAGATACAGAAGCACAACTATGGTTAGTTGATTATCTTCAGCAATTTTACTGGCAGCAGTGGCATCAGCCTAGCATCATCAACCAGCTAGAACAAGCTCGTAAACACTTACTTGCTTACGCTCAACCCCGGCTAGTTTGGGAATGTCTGCTTTTAGCTATATATCAAAAATCAAATTCCATTTATCCTAATACAGTTCACTTAAGCATTTCTTTGTTCTCTTTCTTCTCTTTCTTTGCGTCCTTGGCGTCCTTGGCGGTTCGTTAAGAAAATTGACTTTGGCAAAGAGTTTTAGCCTTAACTGAACTGTATTGCCATTTATCCTAATTTAATTAATTCGTAGCGAAATAATTACCTATGACCAGTCTAATCCGTCTTCGGTATCTCCATGAAATTCAGTAATTTGAAAATCTTTTTCTGTTGATTGTTTTTGCCCAGAAAACATACCAAACCGGATTATCTGCTTTTTGGTTTGAGGTTTTTTGGCTTCTAGAAAAGTTACAATAACACGGCTTTCTGATACATCAGATGGTAACTCGGAAAGTTGTACTTTACCGTTCTTATACACTCCTTCAATTGATTGCAACATTAGTATTTACCAAATTTGTACTCATAATAAATTATAAAATTAATCTTTAAAAAGATGCCGATTTGCTTAAAAACATCAAATTTTTGGGCTGCACTGGCGCTAGCTGCTGCTGTACGTTACTTCCCGGTGTTCTTTCTGACAATTCAGGTCATGTGGAAAAGCTAACACGAAACCTAACCCCCCAGCCCCCAATCCTTGTAGGGTTGGGGGAGAACTCAAAGCCTCTCCCCTGCAAGGAGAGAGAAATAGAAGTGAGGTTTTCCAGATACCGTCAAAAGTTCAGATGTTCTTTGCTTATCTGCAAAAACACCCAGTACTAATGCTTTAACCCTAGCAACTCCTTCTTCTCTTGTCTGTCCATAAGTCAGCATATCAGAAATTTCTATCGTCAAGTTCATAGCCAGTGAAGGTATTGTAATAAAAGCGATTCCTGGATAAAACAAAAAGTTTATATGACCTCAGTTTCTCCTCACAAAAAAGCCAGAGCCTTAAAACCTACCAGCCGCCGCCCTGCGAAAGAACTGTGTAGCGAGTGCGGACTATGCGATACATATTATGTTCATTATGTCAAGGAAGCTTGCGCTTTTATTAATCAGCAAATAGGCGAACTTGAAGAAGAAACGCACAGGCGATCGCGCCATCTCGAAAATCCCGATGAACTCTATTTTGGTGTTCACCAAGACATGATAGCGGCGCGGAAACAGCAGCCCATTGAAGGCGCACAATGGACAGGTATTGTTAGCAGCATTGCCATTGAAATGCTCAATCGCGGCATAGTTGAAGGTGTCGTCTGTGTGCAAAATACCAAAGAAGACCGTTTTCAACCCATGCCCATCATTGCCCGCACTCCAGAAGAAATACTAGCAGCGCGGGTAAATAAACCAACACTTTCCCCAAACCTTTCCGTATTGGAACAGATAGAGAAATCGGGGATGAAACGGCTATTAGTAATTGGTGTCGGTTGCCAAATTCAGGCATTACGAGCCGTAGAAAAACAACTTGGTTTAGAAAAACTGTATGTTTTGGGTACACCCTGCGTAGACAATGTTAACCGCGCCGGACTACAAAAATTCCTAGAAACCACCAGCCGATCGCCTAATACAGTTGTGCATTACGAATTCATGCAAGACTTTCGGGTTCACTTCAAACATGAGGATGGCTCATCAGAAACTGTGCCTTTCTTTGGCTTGAAGACTAACCAACTCAAAGATGTTTTTGCCCCATCCTGTATGAGTTGCTTTGATTACGTCAACTCCCTAGCCGATTTAGTTGTTGGCTACATGGGCGCACCCTTCGGCTGGCAATGGATTGTAGTTAGAAATAACACAGGTAAGGAAATGCTGGATTTGGTAAAAGACCAGTTAGATACTCAACCAGTGACATCTAAAGGGAATCGGAAGGAAGCTGTACAGCAAAGTATTCCCGCTTACGATCAAGGCGTTACTCTCCCCATGTGGGCGGCAAAACTCATGGGTGTGGTAATCGAAAGAATCGGCCCCAAAGGTTTGGAATATGCGCGGTTTTCCATTGATTCTCACTTTACTCGGAATTATTTGTATGTGAAGCGAAATCATCCAGAGAAATTAGAAGCGCACGTTCCAGAGTTTGCCAAGCGCATTGTAGGGCAATATAAGTTACCAGAATAGTGTTTCCCGTTTTTGTAAAATATATCTGAGCCTGCTTTTACAAGCAGGCTTTTTTGTCTATTGGCAAACTTCTACTAAGTAGGGCTTGCTGAAAAAGTCAAATATGTTACGAAACGTAAATAAGCTTAAAACCTTTACTAACCCACATTCCGCACCCCTTACTGTCATAAGCGGTTATTACGGTAATAAATGAAAATCACAAGAATAAAATAATACATAAAAGGATATTTGAGGAATAAAAGTGGCACGAATCTTATTCTCAATA
>NZ_JAIVFV010000087.1 GCF_020829445.1 Nostoc sp. CHAB 5836 | reverse complement strand
GCACTTTTCGGAGTAATTGTTCCAGTCGCCAAAACATCCACAACAGAAACGGAAATAAACCATAACTCAGGAAACGCAGGGGTAATGAGTAACGCCAAGCAGTAGATAAGACATTAACTAGGGCATGGCAAATTATAGAATTTAGCCAAGCCCTAAAAATGAAGTTCTTGTCTCGATTTAAGCGAGTGTGGGAGGAAATATAAACTCCCAAAGCATATCCCCAAGGTGCAGAGAACATGGCGTGGACTGGCGTGCCAATAATCCGGTCAAGAATTGATGCGGTATCGTGGAAAAGGTAAATCCAGTTCTCTTCGGCAGTAAATCCAAGGGCAACGGCTATGGTGAAGAGGAAAACTGTAGACTGAAGTAATCGATACCTGTGTTGCAGATAGGAGGTTGGGATCAAAACCGCAGCTAACTTACAGCTCTCTTCAATTGTGCCTACTTCCACAAGCTGCCGCAAGGCTATACCAGAAAGCGAACGTTTGATCTGCTGCCAGTCTACAAAAGAGTTGGCTACAGTTTCAAAAACCCATTGGAGGCTAAGGGCTAAGATTCCAGATATTGCCCCAATGATAAAGAACATCAGTAACTTTAACAGAGGTGGAGCAAATGGCACTCGACAGTAGTAGTAGCCTAGCAGCAGCAAGGGTGGTATTGCTGCCCACAACAATAGAGATAAATCAACCACTCACCTGAGCAATTATTGTACGGTGACGGTGGGTATTATTAGTGATAATAGGAGTTTGGAAACCCGCCTCAACAATAGCTTGCTCAATGTCTAAAGCGAAATATTCATCTAAATACGGTTCAGTACTTTTGAGCAAAGTCAAAATGTAGGCTGGCATTTTTTTGTAAACTTCAGATTTGGGATTCATATCCATGATTGCCAAGTAGCCACCCGGACGCAACAAGCGCCGCATTTGGGCAAAAATCTGTCGGGTTACTGACTGGGGTAATTCGTGGCACATCAGGAAAATAGAGACTAAATCAAATGAAGCATCTGGTAGTCCAGTAGATTCTGCTTGGGCATGAAGCCAGTTAATTTTAGCTTGACGTTGTTGGGCGCGGTAATTGGCAACAGCCAAAAAGTAGGGAGATAAGTCTAAGCCTGTAATTTTGGCATGGGGATAAACTGTTTGTAGGGCAAAACTACTTAAGCCAACACTACACCCTACATCTAAGATGTCTTGCGGCTCGTTGGGGATTTGACTTTTTAGGATATTGTGGTAACTTTGGCGCAGCATGGGATCGCCTTGCGCTTCTTCAGTGCCCTGCCAAATCTTAGCGTGGACAGCGTAAGCAGCAGGTTCTACCTCAAAGGCGGCTTGCCAACTGAGATTTCCGGTTTCGTAGGCATGGAATGAGGTGACGTAGTAATCGGGGTAGGAAAGCTGAGGATTTTGTACTTGAGCGAGATCGGCTTTCCAATCACGCGCCTGTAGTGTTTCCACTTCTTGCGTCCAAGGCACACCAATTCTCTCGGCACGTTTAATCATCATTTGTCTAGCTTGATGCTTGGCTAGGTTAGCTAAAGGCTGGATTGCCAGTATGCCATTTACCAAGCGGGAAGCTAAACCAGGATTAGTGTTTACAGCAGCAGTCATAAATCAGTTTGCATTTAACAGCTTTTTCTACTTATGACATACTTCCTGGAGTCCAGTCTAGAACCAAATAGAAACTTGACATCTAAAGATCGGCGAGCTGCGTTCAGGGGCTGCAAATAACCCTCGCCCTTGTGCCTCTTTTCTATGGCCAATGCCCTATTTTACAGTAGGCTTGAGAGCTAACAACATCTCTAATTGACTGGTGGATTTATCGGGGCTAGTAGCGGTAAAACCAAGACCACGAATGGAACTCAAGATGGTGGTGGTATTGGGATCAGCTAAGAGAAAATTATTGATCAAAGGTACAGTTTTAGTTTTATCCATATCCAGGTAGAAATAGCCGCCGTTGGGCTTTTGCAAAGAACCAGTAATAGCTTTAAAGGTTTCGCTAGTGTCAAGAGATGGATTTTTGCGATCGCTAACTACATCAGCAACCGGGCCACCAAGAGCTATAAATACAGTATCTTGATCTAGCCAACCATGTGCTAATAAAGCTCCTTGTCGGGGAATTTGCCATTCAGTTACATCTTTACCAGCGATGTTTCTGTTGGCGACGTTGATTTGTTGGTTTTTGGCAAGGGTATCCAATTTTGTTAAGGTGGCTTCGGCAGTTTTGCGATCGCTAGTATCAAATACTAAAGCACCTCCAAAACCAACACTCGCTAACACTCCTTGTTTTGATGGAATCGCACCAAAGGCAAATTCCCCATTCATCCAGCCAAAAATATCCTTATCTAGGTCTAGATTGGCAAATTTCAGTTGCGATCGCACTTGTTCTAGAGCTTGCTTCATTTCTGGATCATCTTTAGACTGTTCTACTATGGTTTCCCAGCCACGACTGATGCCATTTCCGCTAATTAAAGCAAAGGTATCAGTGGGAAATTGCCCGACTATATTTCCCGGACTTGATTGATACTGAAATTTATTTAGTTGCGCATCTAAATTGGCGATCGCTTTTACCCTCACTCCCGCATCATCAACACCAACACCTGCTACCACAGATTTTATCTGCTTCAGTTGCGTCAGGGTTTGTGGGGGTAACTGCTTTGTCTGCGGATTTCCAGCCGTTAATTGCTGTATCATCCCGCCATAGTCTGGTATATAAATTTGGGCGAGGCTGTTTTTAACATCCACTCCTTTAAGAATGCTGCTAGCACCTTCTTTAGTGGCGAGAGAAGACTGTCCCTTAAAGGTATCAATTGCTTTTTCTACAGCTTGCTTTTCGGGGGCTAATACTAAGTGACTATTATTTAAAACTACGCTATAGGTCGGCTTGCCGTTTTGTGTAGTTTCGCTAATTTTTTGACCTTGATAGTCAGATTCCTGTGATTTTACTCCTTTTTGTGACTTCAATTTGTTAGCAAAATTCAACGCACTCAGTTTGTCCTTGATTCCCACCACTATCAGGATATTCGATTCCTGCTGTAAATTTGTTGGCACATTAGGTACTCCTGAAGGCACGTTTAACTGTGCCGGTTTTACAGGATTTTGTGGCAATACAGCAATCATCACACCACCAGCCCAAGGCTTTATGTCTTTTTCATAAGAAATGTTACCTTCACTGAACATTTGCTTATTGAAATATTCCAGACCTTTTGCCACTAAATTTTGTGCTTCTGGAGTGCCAAACTGCTGTAACTTTGCCCAAGGTTCAGGGTCAGTAGTAATATAAGTTGCCATCAATGCTGTTGAAGGTACTACTTTCGCACTGCCGAGAGCGTCTGAACTACCTCCTGATGGGCCTTTTAAGTACATATAAGCTGCTATACTTCCTGCTACAACTACAGCAGCACCAACAGCAGGAATGAGAAATTTTGATTTACTTTCAGGCATTCTATTATCCTCTTTTGCTCAGATTGTCACCAAGATTTATACAAGTGTCACTGTAGAGTTTTCGGATTTATTAATATTTTCCGCTCATGGATCGGTATTTACTGATAGAATTAGTAGTCCTATAAGTTAGCAGTCTAAAATTACTCTCAAAAATAATTCAAAGGGATCATGAGCAAATCGGCAAATAATATGCCGTTCCTCTCAAACAAAATAGCCTGATTAGTAGCAGCAAGCTATCCTAAGTTATAAGAATAATTAGGAGTATTTGTACTTAATGAGAATTTATCAGGTGCAAGAGACTCTTGACTCAATCACCAAAAAGTGCAAAACATCAGGAATAAATGCGGTAGGGATATGGAAAGAAGTCCCAGGATCGGTAGCCGATCTTCGGAAGTTCGGGTGAGATTAATTTCAATCCCCCAATCCCAAAGGTGAGTTCTCACCCAATACTGTTCGGTTAAGAATATTCGTAGGTTGGGTTGAGGAACGAAACCCAACATTTTCTTTCTCTTTGTTGGGTTTCGCTTACGCTCAACCCAACCTACACATTTTTATTTTTAGTCTTAACCGAACCGTATTGAGTTCTCACCTCCATAATGCCCTACTACTTTGGGAAGTACAGACACCGCTATTTAACTTAAGAACATCCAGCAAGGCAGACTTTTCAGGATTACAAGGTCAGTAAGGATCAATGTCGAAGTCTTATTTTGATACAGATAATAACGGACACAAACCTTTTGAGTTACCGGGAGCAAGACCACACTACAACCCCGATCGCCCGGGACAGGTAGAGCATATTTTTCTCGATCTCAGTTTGAATATTCCTAAGCAAAGCTATCAGGGCAGTTGTAGCATTCGCCTCTTACCAATCCGTAATGGCATTGATCGTTTAACTTTGGATGGTGTCAACCTGAATATCGAGTCTGTGCAGGTGGACAAGGTGCCACAAAGTTTTGACTATGACGGGGAACAGCTTTCAATTCAACTTTCTCAGGCGACCCAGATTGGTAAAAGCTTGCTGATTGCGATCGCCTACTCGGTAGCAAAACCCCAACGCGGTATTTATTTTATTCAACCAGACAAGCACTACCCAAACAAGCCTACTCAAGTTTGGACTCAGGGAGAAGACGAAGACTCTCGCTTTTGGTTCCCCTGCTTTGACTATCCAGGACAATTGTCTACTTCGGAAATTCGCGTGCGTGTTCCCAACCCTCTCGTGGCTATCTCCAACGGTGAATTAATTGACACCACAGAAGATGGTGATTACAAAATCTATCATTGGTCACAGCAACAAGTTCATCCTACCTACTTGATGACTTTGGCAGTAGGTGATTTTGCCGAAATTCGAGATGAGTGGCAGGGTAAACCTGTAACCTACTACGTAGAAAAGGAACGGGAGGAAGATGCTAAACGCAGCATGGGCAAAACTCCCCGGATGATCGAATTTTTGAGCCAAAAGTATGGTTATCCCTATGCTTTCCCAAAATACGCCCAAGTTTGCGTTGATGACTTCATCTTTGGCGGGATGGAAAACACTTCCGCAACCCTCTTAACAGATAGATGCTTGCTGGATGAACGCGCCGCCTTAGATAACCGTAGTACCGAAGCTTTAGTCATTCACGAACTGGCGCACCAGTGGTTTGGTGATTTGGTGGTGATTAAGCATTGGTCTCATGCTTGGATTAAAGAAGGGATGGCTTCCTATTCTGAGGTGATGTGGACAGAACAGGAATATAGTCTCGAAGAAGCAGCTTACTATCGTTTATTAGAAGCTCGTCGTTACATTAGTGAAGATAGCAGCCGCTACCGCCGGCCGATGGTAACGCACATTTACCGGGAAGCTATTGAACTTTACGATCGCCACATCTACGAAAAAGGGTCTTGTGTTTATCACATGATTCGGGCGCAATTGGGAGATGAATTATTTTGGCAAGCTATTCAAACATTTGTCCAAGATAATGCCCATAAAACTGTAGAAACAGTAGACTTACTCAGGGCGATTGAAAAAGCAACTGGACGTAATCTTTTGTTCCTCTTTGATCAATATGTTTATCGTGGTGGTCATCCCGATTTTAAAGTAGGTTACTTTTGGGATGGGGATGCTAATTTGGCAAAAATTACGGTAACTCAAACCCAAGCTGCTGAAGGTAAAAATGGCAGTAAAGATTTGTTTGATTTAAAAATACCTATTGGTTTTGGCTATACACAACTGGAAGAAGTTGGGAGTGAGGAGTTGGGAGTTAAAAATAATTCTCAACTTATTACTCATAATTCACAACTCAAAACTTTTGTTGTTCGGGTGAATGAACGTGAACAAAGTTTCTACTTTCCCCTAGAAAATAAGCCTCAATTTATCAGCTTTGATGTTGGAAATAATTATCTAAAAACAGTAGCTTTGGAGTATCCAATAGCGGAGTTAAAAGCACAGTTAGAATTTGATACCGACCCGATTTCGCGCATTTATGCAGCAGAAGCTTTGGCGAAAAAAGGCGGGTTAGAAGCGACGAAAGCACTATCTGCGGCGCTCAAAAATGACTCATTGTGGGGGGTGCGTGTAGAAGCGGCGAAACAACTAGCCCAAATTAATTTAGATCAAGTATTTGATGGGTTAGTTCTGGGGTTAAAAGATAAAAATGCCTATGTGCGACGATCTGTAGTAGAAGCACTTGCTCAAATAAAAACTGCTGAAAGCTATAAAGTTGTGAAAGCGTTAGTCCAAAAAGGCGATCCCAGCTACTACGTGGAAGCAGCAGCGTCTCGTGTAATCGGAGCAATGTCTCCGACGGGCTTCGCCAAGGCATCTGCAAACTTGGAAGAAAAACCCAAGGAAGACAAGGTATTAAAGCTGCTGAAATCCGTTTTAGAAGAAAAAGCGGGTTGGAATGAAGTCGTGCGGAGTGGGGCGATCGCTGGTTTAGCTGAATTCAAAACCTCAGAAGCAGCTTTAAATATACTAATCGAATACACCAAACTCGGTGTACCACAACCTCTACGTTTAGCCACAATTCGCGCTTTAGGAAAAATTTCTGTAGGTCAAAGTCCGGCTAATTTGGAACGGATTTTAGAAAAATTAACAGAACTAGCCAAAGAAACCTTCTTTTTAACCCAAGTAGCCGTAGCCGCAGCATTAGGACAAATGGAAACACCTAAAGCAGTGGGTATTCTGCGATCGGTAGCTGAACAAACAGCCGATGGGCGAGTACGTCGCTATGCTGAGGAAGAAATTTCCAGGGTGCAAAAGAATATTGGTTCAGAAAAAACCCTGCGTCAATTGCGTGAAGATTTCGACCAACTCAAACAACAAAACCAGGAATTGAGAAGCCGTTTAGAAAACTTGGAGGCCAAATCTAAATAGCACTATAGGGCTAGTGGTCTGTTTCGTTAGACATAGGAGTGAAAAAGAATTGTTTTGACGTAGCAGTGCTACGTCAAAACAAGGGTTCTGGGTAACGCACAGGGCTATTTCATTCTAGACATAAACCACCCGGAACTGAAGTTCCGGCCTAATAGCTAAAGTCCGTTAAAACGGACTACAACCTTTTCTCAGTCGTCTTTAGACGACTTTCGCTATAAGAGAGGTGAATTCATTCTGAGGCGGGCTAGAGGAGAATGAAATAGCCCTGGGGTAACGCATATTTAATTTCACCAGATGTCTATTAGACATCTGGTGAAAATGAATGTAGAGACGTAGCAGTGCTACGTCTCTACAAGGGTTTCAGGCAACGCATAATTAATTTCTGGAGATGTCCATTAATTTCGAGGGGTGAATCAGTTCCTAGTCCAATACACTTGGGTTAAGCATTTCCTCCTTCTCTCTTCTCTCTTCTCTCCGTGTTCTCTGCGCCTCTGTGGTTCGTAAAAAAAGAGTTTCAGCCCTTTTGTGAACCGTATTGGTTCATAGTCAGGACTTTAGTCCTGAACTTTGAATCACACTTTGTGCTTACTATAAACTGATCAAAATTAATGAAAACAGACTACTAATGATTTATCGCATTAATTCTGATAAGTAAATCAAATTTCAATTTCTCTTCTTTCCTTCTTTCTTTGCGCTCTTCTCTAACGAGACGCTGCGCGAATGCGTGCTTTGCGGTTCGTTCTCTTATCCCTCAAAATTAATGAGACAGACCACTAGATTATTACAGCCTATCAATTATCTTGGCATTATCTGGCAACTTAGCATCTCTTTGCCCAGCAGTACGCGCCCTAGCGGTGAACAAACCAATGGGAGTATTTAATAAATCTACAATACTGACTTGACCCGCCATACCTGCGTCGGGCTGCGCCAACGCCTTCTTAATATCTCTTGGTATTTCCTTCAATAACCAACGTCCCAAACGATAGCCGCATTCTTTAAGTGTGATTTCTCGCATCAAATCTACACCGTGCAGTTCGTGCAGATAACGATTTGAGCGTCCATAGCGCCGCCATTGACTTTGCAGTTCCTTGAGTGTAGCGCGGTGGCGGTGCTGAACGATCGCATTTGGAGCAAATTCCAAACGCCCGATGTTTTCACCCAAAATTCGCCAGCAAATGTCGGCATCGCCACCTGTGGTAAGATAGGGACGAAATAAACCCGCTTTTTCTAAGGCAATGCGTCGAATCGCCAAATTAGCCGTTTGACCATAGGGACGAAAGGAATGTTTGAGGGTATGCTTTTGCGACAAAGTTTCTTGACGGTCTGCGTGTTGTTCTAGCAGAGTTGTACCCGGTAGTGGCAAAATTTCACCAGCGACAATTACCACTTCTATATTGACAAAAGGTTTAATTAATGCATCTAACCATTGCCGTTGCGGGCGACAATCTGCATCGGTAAAAACGATAATTTCACCCGTAGCGGCGCGAATCCCAGTATTACGAGCAGCATAGGAGCTTTGAATTTGGTTTTCGCTCAAGGGATGAATTGTAATTGGGCAATTTTCGGCAGATGTTTGGAGAATGGTGAGAGTGCGATCGCTACTATTATTGTCCACCAACAAGTACTCTACCCGGTCTTTTGGGTAAGTTTGAAACAACAGACAACTGATTAACTCTGGTAAATCCGCCTCACCGTTATAAATAGGAACAACCACCGACACCATTGGTAAAAAGCTGGTGGCGGTGGTTGTATCAACTGACTGATGATTCATAAATCTGAGATTTTGGAGATGGGATTACTAGCTAGTATTCCCAAACCAAAATTCTGGAACGGTATATCAAGCAGTTTTCTTGACACTCTCCTGACTGTAAAAATTTCGCTAATAAACACCTACTAAAATTTCAAGTCACCAGCGCGGCTCATGGGTCGAGTGGGCTGGTTTGCAGGGGGCTGGGCAAATTTGTTATTTGATAAAATTGCGATCGCCCGCGCATATTGTGGATCACTCTTCGTTGCGATTAAATTCGGATTAGAAGCCAACTGACGCTCTTGTGCCTCTGTCAAGTCTAGCTTGATATCTGGCGTAATCCCTTTATGGTTAATATCTGTTCCCGCAGGGGTGTAGTAATGGGCAATGGTGACAGCCAAGCCGGAACCATCTGCGAGTTCATGAACTGACTGCACTAAAGCCTTACCAAAAGTTTGACCACCTACAACTACCGCCCGCTTATTATCCTTGAGTGCCCCTGTGAGGATTTCGCTAGCACTAGCTGAGTTACCATCCACTAAGACTGCCAAAGGACGATTTGTCAAAGAAGTGCGATTGGCTTTAGTTTCCTCAGTGCCGCCTACACGGTCTACTGTCTTAACAATTCCGCCCTGATCATACCACATCCGGGCAATTTCAATGCTGGCCTGCAACAACCCGCCAGGATTTCCCCGTAAATCCAAGACATAAGAATCAACTTTCTTAGTGTTCAAATCGCGAATAGCTCGTTGCATTTGTTCTGCGGCGTGGGCGCTAAATTCCCGCAAATGGATATAGCCAATGCGGTGATTCCCTTCTTGTTTGACGGTATAACGTACCGTTGGCACTTCAATATTTGCCCTCGTCAGCTTCAAATCAAAGGTATTTAACCCTCTTCGTCCCAGCCGTAGCTTGATGGGAGTACCCGATTTCCCACGAATTAGCTTAGAGGCGTCATCCACTTTCATTTTGAGAGTGGGTTTGCCGTCAATTGCCAAAATTTCATCGCCTGGTTTGATCCCAGCTTTTAGGGCTGGAGAATTTTCTATGGCTTCGACAACAGTGAGACGCTGAGTTTTTTGGTTCACTTCCATGCGAATGCCAATACCAGAGATTTCTCCAGATGTTTGGTTAGTTAGAGCTTCAAACTGTTGGGGATCCATGAATCGAGTGTAAGGATCTCCCAACCTTTGTAAAGCTTCGCGGATGGCAGCATAAGCTTCTTCCCGAGAAGAATAGTCTTTGCTCAACAGGCTTTGCCTGGTTGCTTGCCAATCTTGTTGATTAAATTTACCATCAACATATTCATGGTTCACCAGTTGCCAAACTTGGTCAACTATGGTTTTTGGGCTGTCTTGTAGGGCTAGAGCGGCACGGACACCACGAGTCCAAGCCGGGCCGAACACAGACATTGTAGCAGTTGTGGCGATCGCTCCACCAATCAAGGCTACTTGGAGCGGCGAGTAACTTTTCGCAGATTGGTTCATGTATATTAGCTGGAATAATTGTGTTGTTGACAGTTTAGCAATCAGGCTTTCCAGAAAATTTTAAGTTTTTATACTCCAAACTCAGCTATGCTCCCTTGATCATTTTTATTGTTGAATGATGTCGAAAATACTGCATTCTTAACAATCATTTCTCCGTTTGTTAGCCTTCTCCGGAAGGCTATACTGAACTTGTGACACTTTGAGCAGCGTCATGTTTGCAGTTCTTCATTACTTCTATAAGATAGCACTTTGAATACTGAATTGCAGCACTGTTAGACAGCCATTAAATCAGGTTTTCTTACCTAAGTCATGAAACGCAAATTTACCATCAAATCATTAATTTCTATTAAAAATAAATATCCTAATCTGTGGGAATTGTTACAAAAACTCAGTTGTGGATTGTACTTTTTTCTGGCCACTTGGCTGATTTTCACTACTATAACCTTAGTTTTTGCTTCTTTGCAGCCAGTAGATGCCTTTTTTGTCCTTGGTGGCAGTATTCGTCGAGAAACTTATGTTGCCCAAAAAGCAAAACAATACCCACAAACCCCAATTTTAATTTCTCATGGTTCCCCAGATCCCTGCATATGGTTAATTTTTCAGCGGGAATTAGCAAGGTTACAAAACGTTTGGTTAGAAAAGTGCGCGAATTCTACCTTTGAAAATTTTTATTATGGTATTCCAATTCTGCGACGTTGGGGAGTGCATAAAGTCATGTTGATTACCTCGCCGAGTCATTTACCCAGAGCGAAATGGATGGCACAGATTCTGTTGGGCGCTCATGGTATTTGGGTAGAATCAGAGATTGTTCAGGAGTTGGGTGTTCCTGGTAATCGTGAATCTTGGGTCAAAACTGGACTAGATTTAACACGCAGCTTATTTTGGGCAATTTTGAGTCAAATTATGCAACCACAATGCTCAAATGTGATAAAACTTACCAAAATAGATCTGCCAGCTTGGGAGCATCGAGGTTTTAATTGTGAACACCAAGGGGGATTGAGGAATTGAATTACTTTCCTTCATCATCGATCTACATCTTAGCACTAGACTTAGGTACGACAGGCAACCGCGCCTTTGTGTTTAACCCAGAGGGCAAGATTGTTGGGCAGGCGTATAAAGGGCTAACTCAGTATTATCCTCAGCCAGGATGGTTAGAACATGACCCTCAACAAATCTGGCAGGATACCTGTTGGGTGATGGAAACTGCAATTGCCAATGCTAAAATTGCGCCATCAGCGATCGCAGCTTTGGGACTGACTGTACAGCGCGAAACCTGTTTGATTTGGGACAAAACTACTGGTAAACCAATCCATAGAGCGATCGTCTGGCAAGATCGCCGCACTGCTCCCCTTTGCCACCAGTTACAAGAACAAGGCTACGCTGAAGAAATTTACGATCGCACTGGATTAATCATTGATGCCTACTTTTCTGCAACTAAACTCAGGTGGCTATTAGATAATTTTCCAGATATTGACCTGAACAATGTCTTAGCAGGCACTATTGATACCTGGGTGCTGTGGAACCTCACAGGTGGGAAAGTCCATGCTACCGACCACAGCAACGCCAGCCGTACAATGTTGATGAATCTCAAAACCTGTGAGTGGGATGAGAATTTACTGGAACTATTTCAAATTCCGGCTCATATTTTGCCCCAGATTCAGCCGAGTTTAGGAGTATTTGGAGTCACTGATGCTACTTTATTGGGTGCTGAAATTCCCATCACGGCCATTTTTGGGGATCAGCAAGCCGCTCTATTTGGTCATGGCTGCCATCGCCCTGGTTTGATGAAATGTACTTACGGTACTGGTAGTTTTTTGGTAGCTCACACTGGTAATCAAATTGTGCGCTCGCACCATCAACTTATTTCGACGGTGGCATGGACACAAGGGAATTCCAGGGGAACCTTCGATGTCGGTTATGCCCTAGAAGGCAGTATGTTTACTAGTGGAGCTTGTATTCAATGGTTGCGCGATCGCCTGAAGCTGATTAAAACTGCTGCTGAAACTGAAGCAATGGCCAATCAGGTAAAAGATAATGGCGGAGTATATTTTGTGCCTGCATTTAGTGGTTTGGGTGCCCCTTACTGGGATATGAGCGCCAGGGGAGCCTTTTTCGGCATTACCGCCAGTGTACAACCAGAGCATCTAGTACGCGCCGTGCTGGAAGCGATCGCTTATCAAGTTCTGGAGGTAGTGCAGGCGATAAATGCATCTAGCAGTACTCCAGTTGGGCGATTAACAGTAGATGGTGGTGCTTGCGAGAATAATTTTCTGATGCAGTTTCAGGCTGATGTGTTAGGTATTCCAGTTGAACGAAAGGTAATGCGGGATACCACCGTTCAGGGTGCAGCATTTGCGGCAGGTTTAGCTGTAGGATTTTGGGAGAGCTATGAAGCATTAGTGGAACAACGGCAAATTGAGCGTGTGTTTGAGCCGATGAGCGATCGCCCCTTGTCCAACTTTGCTACTTGGCAAAAAGCAGTGAAACGTACTCTGGCTTGGGACAAGTAGCCGATCCAAAAACGAGTTAAACCAATTCGCAATTCGCAATTCGCAATTCGCAATTACGTTTTGTGACGGGGATTTAGACCCCGACACAAAACGTGCTGCCCTTCAAAGGCTAGGACTTAAACCCCCAAAGTTCGTTAAAGCGAAAATTCATAGCATCAAAGGGGGGAGATGAAGGAAAAAATAACAATCTATTACAATCAACCAAATTGATGGAGTATTGATTTATCATGCTCTACAGTCAATTCAACATTGACCGAGTGAAACAAGATTTTCACCTAAATACTGTCGAAGGAGTTCGCTTTTTCCCAGACTCCATTGAACCCATCACTCCAAGTTTCAGACTGCAAGGGATTTTAGAAGATTTACCGTGGGCGATCGCAGTGGATACAGAAAAAGCTCGTTCAGAGGCGATAATTAATCCTATATTATTGGAAGTGCGACGCATTTTCAATTGCTCAATTAGCGTGTTTTCAGGAGAAGAGTTTAACGTTGATGCGAGTATTGGACTCAACGGTGTATGCGACTTTTTGCTTTGCCGTTCACCTGAACAATTAACGGTGGAAGCACCTGCAATTGTCATTGTTGAAGCGAAAAAATCAGATTTAAAATCTGGATTGGGACAATGCATTGCAGAAATGGTAGCTGCACAGCGATTCAATCAAGCAAGAGAACAACCCTTAACAGCAGTTTACGGTACAGTCAGCAGTGGAACCCAATGGCGATTTCTTAAACTAGAGGGGCAAACAGTCACAATTGATTTAATGGATTATTATCTTCCTCCTATCGAATCAATTCTGAGCTTTTTGGTGTGGATGGTGAAAGCACGTTAATCTGATTCAAAAATTGATCGTTAAAATAACTCTTACTTTTATAATTTTAGGACTTACGCATCATACATATGTACTGTAGGAAGCTTGGGCTTTTGAGCCATATTGAACATAAATTCCTCTTTAAGCTCTATACTCCGTGTCCTCTGTGCCTAACAAGGTTAAATAAATTACTTTTGAACCGCAGAGGCGCAGAGAGCGCAGAGAGAAAAACAGAGATTTTACGAGTCACCTTGAAAGGGGTAGTCCTAAAAGAAATGCTTAACTGAACTCTATTGACATATAAGAAACCTATGACTACTAAACCGAAGATTTTTATTGATGGGGAATCGGGAACTACAGGCTTACAAATATACTCACGCCTCAACCAACGTGACGATATCGAGTTAGTTAGCATTGAGGCATCCAAGCGTAAGGATGCAACTGAGCGAGCCAAACTAATTAATGCCGTCGATGTTATTATTCTCTGTCTACCTGATGACGCAGCTCGCGAAGCTGTTAGCTTAGTCAGTAGTAATACAGTTAAGATCCTTGATGCTAGTACTGCCTATCGTACGGCTAAAGACTGGGTATATGGTTTCCCTGAACTAAATCCAGGACAGCGAGAGAAAATTGCCAGCGCCCAGTTTGTCAGCAATCCGGGCTGTTATCCCACAGGATTCTTAGCTTGTATCCGTCCGTTAATTGTTAAGGGACTCCTGAACAGCAACTTTCCCGTCACCGTTAATGCCGTGTCAGGTTACTCTGGCGGCGGAAAGAATCTCATTAAACAGTATCATAGCTTCCATGAACAGCAAGCTGGGGCAGAGTCGCTCTACCCTTATGGCATCTACGGTTTGCAGTTTGGGCATAAGCACGTCAAGGAAATGCATCATTATTCAGGGTTAGCATCGCCGCCACTGTTCGTACCAGCAGTGGGAGATTTTGAGCAGGGGATGCTGGTACAAATACCTTTGCCACTAGGGACTTTGGATAATCCACCATCAGGTAAGGTTATCCATCAGGCGATCGCTGACTACTACCAAAGTGAAAAGTTTGTGCAGGTTGCTCCATTCCAAGATTCTACTCTGCTGCGAGACGGAATATTTTTGGATGCGACCTCTACGACGGGCTACGCCTACGCACTGAATGGTACTAATATTGTTCAGGTTTTTGTATTCGCCAATGACACTACCAAAGAAGTGTTGCTAGTTGCTCGTCTTGACAACCTGGGTAAGGGCGCATCAGGGGCAGCCGTCCAAAACCTAAACATCATGCTCGGTTTTCCAGAAGAGTTGGGATTGTGATCAAAGCCTCAGATTAGGGAATGGAGAATGGGGTATGGGGCTTAACCCGGATTTCTCATCAGAGAGTTATTGCGTAAGCCCTAAATAATCTTACCGATACAGCCAAACCCTGAGCAGTGAAAGCAATTGTTCTGTATCTACGGGTTTGGTGATATAATCAGAGGCTCCAGCTTCGATGCATTTTTCCTTGTCGCCGGGCATGGCTTTGGCAGTTAAAGCAATGATTGGTAGTGAGCGAAACTGTTGTTGGTGGCGGATGGCGCGGGTGGTTTCGTAACCATCCATTTCCGGCATCATAATATCCATCAAAACTATATTAATGTCAGGATTAGCTTGCAGCGTTTCTATGCCATCTCTGCCATTTTCGGCAAACAGCACTTGCATTTGATAGCTTTCTAAAAAGCTGGTAAGAGCAAAAATATTTCGGAGATCATCATCCACAATCAAAATTTTCCGATTAGCCAACACCGGGTCAGTTTGATGTAGTTGCTCTAGCATTTGACGCTTTGGTGGGGGCAAATTTGCTTGCACCCGATGTAAAAACAGGGCAGTTTCGTCTAACAACCGCTCTGGCGATCGCACACTTTTAATGATAATTGTTTCTGCTAGTCCCCGCAGTTGGGTTTCTTCTTGTCGGCTGAGTTCTTTGCCGGTATAAACGATGATCGGCAGTTTCAAAAGTCTGGGTTCAAGTTTTATCTGCTCAATTAGTGTAAACCCGCTCATATCAGGCAAACCGAGATCCATTACCATACAATCAAAGTGATGCGATCGCAAAATCAACAGGGCTTCTGCTCCCGTACCCACTGCTGTACTCTGGACATCACCATTACCAATCAGTTCCATAATACTTTGGGCTTGTACGGGGTCATCTTCTACGATTAGGAGATTTTTTACCTGACGATCAATAAAACCTTTAATCTCAGTCAATACCTGAGTTAGCGCTTCTGGAGAAACTGGTTTTTGGAGATAGGTAATCGCTCCTAACTGTAATCCCCGTTGCTGTCTTTCATCAACAGAAAGTATATGTATCGGTATATGTCTGGTATCTGGTTTATGTTTCAAACGATCCAGCACCGTCCAACCATCCATCTCTGGCATATGGATATCTAGCATAATCGCATTCGGTTTATACTGTTGCGCCAGTGCTAAACCTTGTTTGCTCTGTAAAGCAACGATGGTTTTAAAGCCCTGCTGACGTGCCATATCTAGCAAGATGCGGGCGAATTTATCGTCATCCTCGATAATTAGCAAAATGCGATCGCCCGGTTGAATTATTTCCCGGTCATCTGGAATTTCATTGGGGAAGCTGCTACGTACTTTCGCTGATGGAGTGGTGTCTAAATTTGCGAGTTTTTTTTCCCCTATTGGCACTTCTTTTATGGTCAATCCTGTGCGGATAGAGGTGCTTGGCTCAGGGGGTGGTGTGCTGAGATTACCATTCTTTTCCTGTCGCGTGGGCAAGTAAAGGGTGAAGGTGCTTCCCTGTCCTGGTTGGCTGACTAGTTCAATTCTCCCTCTCAACAGTTGAGCCAATTCGCGGCTGATGGACAAACCCAAACCAGTTCCGCCGTACTTGCGGCTGGTGGTGCCATCTGCTTGCTGAAATGCCTCAAAAATAATCTTCTGCTTTTCGGCTGTAATGCCAATACCCGTGTCGCTAACTGCAAAAGCAATCATGGGATTATCAACTTCGGCTGCCTCAGAATACATACTAATTTGTAACTTCACGCCTCCCTGTTCTGTAAACTTAAAGGCGTTAGCTAGGAGATTTTTCAGCACTTGTTGCAGGCGTTTGGAGTCGTTATAAATTGTCGGCGGTAACTTCTCATCCAGTTCAATAGTAAAACTGAGTTGTTTATTGTGGGCAACTTGCCGGAAAGTATGCTCTAGAGATGTTTCCAAATCTGCAAAAGCAATTGGCTCAATATCGAGCGACATAGTACCCGACTCAATTTTTGCCAAATCTAGAATGTCATTAATCAGCTCCAGTAAATCATTTCCAGCCGAGTAAATAGTCCGGCTGTACTCTACCTGTTTCTCAGTCAAGTTATTAAGAGAGTTATCTGCTAACAGCCTTGCTAAAATTAACAGGCTATTTAGTGGTGTCCGCAATTCGTGGGACATATTCGCGAGAAATTCTGACTTATATTTGGAAGACAACGCTAGTTGTTCAGCTTTTTCTTCCAAAGACTGCCTCGCTCGCTCAACTTCCTGATTCTTGCGGGCAACTTCCCGATTTTGAACTTCTAATAATTCTGCCTTTTCTTCTAGCTCCTGATTTAGTTGTTGTAATTCTTCGTTAGATTGCTTAACAATAAATTGTGATTCTTCTAACTTTTGCGCTTGTTCTTCCAGGCGTTGATTGCTTTGCTGTAGTTCTTCTTGCTGGCTTTGCAGTTCTTCTGTTAAAGTAACAGACTCTTCAAGTAGTTGCTGAGTTTGCAATTGGGAGGCGATGTTATTTAAAAATACACCCAGATTTTCACTCAATTGCTCTAGAAATGTCAGATGCAACTCGTTAAAAGACCCAAAAGAGGCAAGTTCAATTACGGCATTTACCTGTCCCTCAAATAGTATGGGCAACACAATAATATTTAGGGGTGGTGCTTCTCCCAAGCCGGAACTGATGCGGATATAGTCACCAGGAACTTCCGTGAGGATGATTCTTTGTTTTTCTAAGGCGCATTGTCCCACCAATCCCTCACCCAAACGAAACTGGTTTGCCAGATTTTTCCGCTCTTTGTAAGCGTAACTACTCAACAACTTCAGCATCGGCTGGTCGTCTATTGAGTCCATCAGATAAAAAATGCCCTGCGATGCCCCAACCAGTGGTGCTAAATTCGACAAGATCATCCGAGATACGCTTTGCAGATTTCGCTGCCCTTGGAGCATCTGGGTAAATTCAGCTAAGTTAGACTTTAGCCAGTTTTGCTGGTCATTTTTTTGAGTTGTGTTTCGCAAATTAACGATCATCTGGTTGAAGATGCGCGTCAACACACCAATTTCATCCTGGCGATCGCTGTGTGGTAAACTTACCGATAAATCTCCATCCGCCACCTTTTGAGCCAAATCATAAGCTTGTTTGAGTGGTACTGAGATATGTCTGGTCAGGGCGAATCCGATTAAAGCTAAGAGCAAAGAAAATAAGGGAATACTATAGACAATGCTGGCGACGGTTTGATGGGAAGCTGTTTGTGCCCTTTGGGAACGTTGCTTAAGCAGTGCATTCTCCTCATTTTCCATCGCTAGGATTACTTGGCGGATTTCAGCCATCAGTTCCTTACCCCGGTCTGTCGCAACGAGTTTTTGGGCAGCATCAAAACCCTGATTTTGGCGCAAATCGACAGTTTCTTGAAGTTCAGCCAGTTTCCTAGTGATTAATGGCTGTAAAACATCTAACCGCTGTTGTTGGTTGGAATTATCTGACGTTAATCTTTGAACTTCTCTGACTTTTTGCTCCAGTGTTTTAATGGCAGCATTATAAGGTTCTAGATAGCGCTGTTCTCCAGTAATTACGTAACCACGTTGCCCAGTCTCGGCATTTATCAATTGCGAGTGGAGGTCTTCAAGCTTACTTAACACCTGGTAAGTATGGTTTTCGTTGCGGGAAGTTTCAATTAGCTCATTAGTGCTTTGGTAGGAGATTAAACCAATGCTCATCAGAATTGCCAGACTCAAGGCAAAACTTGCTCCAATCTTGGTTCCAATCTTCAATGAGTTCAACATTATTCCAGGCACTATATCAGAACTTAAGGGACTTCTAAATAAATATCCAACTATTTATTGTGGGGTGGGCGAGATGCCATTGGTGTCAACTTATGTTGCCTATATCACCCGCCTTGAACTAAAGTTCGAGGCTAATAGCTAAAGTCTACTTCAGTAGACTAAACGATTATTGGAAATATTTAGTCATCAACAGAAGACTTTTGTTATTAGCAAGGAACTTCAGTTCCTTGCGGGACATAACTTCTACGTTAAGTTGACACCAATGGCGAGATGCCCACACCACAAGATGGGATAATTTATTTCTTGGTAATCCCTAACCTCATTTGATTTATTCTCACCGACTTACTTATAAGTTCGTAATAACCTGGCGATCGCTTCTAGCTGCATCAAGTTCAGATTGGCTATATATAGTAAAATCCTGGATATTCTTACTCTCTAAAATAGCTCTTGCACCTGCTATGTAAATATCAGTGCTTTTTAGGACTACTAGGTAATGGTCAAGGGTGAGATGATGTTGATAATATCTGGCTAGATGATCAGGAATTCTTAAATTAGTGTAGTAATCTTGGGAAGTACTAATATTATTCACGCCAGGAATATCATCTAGATTACTGATGTTTTTAGAAAGTATTGATACTTGACTCATCGGAAAGCCAGTGGTTATAAGTTCAGTAAGCGCTGTTTCTGCGTCTTGGCGTGTATAAAAAACACCAACTGCATATTTATAGCGATTATTTGGGGTCGAGTATGGCTGATAAACACCCCACTGTTGAATATCACGGCGCTTAAAAATCCTCTGAGCAAGACGAATTTCTATATCTATGCTGGCTACTATCACCAAATAGTAACCTTTACAGACAAGATCGCTGTAACCCTGTGTTTGCTCTTCAGGAATTCCTAAACTTAGCAACACAGCAGGCAAACTACCTGCTAAAGTGGTGGCGATCGCTGTTGCTTCTGCTCCAGCTAGGATGGCTGGGCCTATACCAGGAATTGTGCAGAGGGATAAACCGACTAATAAACCAGTTAGACTGTCTAAACCACCACCAGTAAAGGCTCCAGCAGCATCTTCAGATATATTGCCCGTACGCTCTTGAACTTCAACACCAGTAATATCACTTTGTTCTTCTGCATTCCGTGCAATTACAGAAACTTTGTGCATTGGAAAATTAGAAGCTTTTAGTTCCTGAAGTACCAATTTTGCATCGGAACATCTAGCGAAAACTCCTATAGTTGTTCGCTCTTTTTCTAATGTCATTTTATCGGTTTATTGCAGCTAGGAGTGATTCCCAAGAGTGTTAGCTAATTTCGGTTAATTACACAGCTCGACGAGTTAGTAAACCCCAAAGGAAAATCAGAAGCATAGCACCCAGAACAGCAAATAAAATGCTTCCAAAGGAAAAAGCTCCTACAGATGCGGCGGCTGCTGAACTACTTCCTAGCAAAGTTTGACCCAAATAGCCTCCCACGACAGCTCCAAGGATTCCTAATACAATGGTGGAGAGAATACCGCCACCTTGGGTTCCGGGATAAAATAACTTAGCTAAAGCACCTGCAATTAAACCCAAAACCAGCCAAGCAATAATGTTACCCATAGAATTTCTCCTTCGTAAGGATGTGGTTTGTTTGCTTTTGACTTTTTCATCTTAAAGTTTGCCTCCAAAATTCCTGATCTGTCTAGAGAATCAATATCCAAAATCTTTAGATATCATTTGAATATTTACTACGTGGTCTTTGAGGATAAAAAAATACCCAAAAAACTCTTCCCTGTGTCGCGTCAGTCGCTACAATTCTTACGCAGAGAGGTCTTGGCGGTTTACCCCATGAGCGATTACCGTGGTAACCCCCCTCCGGGTTCGCCCTTCTTGTGACTTAAAGGAATTGTTTGCCGCAACGGCAAGCTGCCGAGCAGATATTCGTGCGTGACTCTATTTAAACTATAATTTTGCCTTGAGTTCAAAATTTAGGTAAAAGCTTGCCGTTTGTCCTTAAAAATCTTTAAGTAGGGCTTGCTGATTTTGACGGCATTGCATATAAACTCCAGTTTTTATCTCCTAAACTACCAGTCTGCTGTTTCAAGTATCAAGAAGCTGGAGTCTAATTAAAGGAATTGCTTGCCGTTGCGGCAAACAATTCCTTTAAGTCACATGATGCGTGGCTACTTGCTAAAGCTGTAAATTTGCTGCGTCTCCAAGCGATCGCGAATTGATGAAGGTAGTGTACCATGCGAGAAAATCTGCCGATCTAGTTGGACTTGTAAATTACTCAAAGGATCGCAACCAGAGGAAATCAGAAATTCTAGTTTTTGGATGTATGGCACTGTTGCGAGTTCATCCAAAATTTGGAAGATTGCCTGTATATAAGGATGACCATCCTGGCGATACCAATCATGGCTAGCAACTTTTGCCTGATCAAAACCCAAGTGTACTGTTAAGGATGGCTCGTCAAATATCGCGATCGCTAAGGGACGCGCTTCTTCCTGCAACAATAAATCATTACTTTTCGCTAAGTGTCGCAGTTTCTCTAAGCGTTCGTAGCGTTCCGTCACAGCTTCCGGGTCATCTTGCCAATGGATTGCGACTGTCACCAGATAAGTTTGTAACAGCATATGACCCAACTTTTTCGCCTTTGTTGCCAGGTAATAAGAATTGTAGTCATTGGCCTCAATTAACAATGGCAAGCGATCGACTACTTCCAACCCATAGCCCTTAACTCCAGCAATTTTACGGGGATTATTGGTAATCAGGCGAATCTTTTTAATGCCCAAGTCCATGAGCATTTGTGCCCCCATCCCATAGTCTCGCAAGTCGGCGGGAAATCCTAAACGCTCGTTAGCTTCCACTGTATCCAGTCCCATATCCTGCAAGGAGTAGGCTTTCAGCTTGTTGATCAAGCCGATTCCCCGCCCTTCTTGGCGCAGGTATACAACTACACCTTGACCAGCAGCCTCAATCATTTTCAGTGCTGCTTGTAACTGCATTCGACAGTCACAGCGCAAAGAACCCAAAGCATCACCAGTTAGGCATTCTGAGTGCATCCGCACCATCACAGGCTCATCTTTGAAATTAGCTGGATCACCCTTGACAATTGCGACGTGTTCTGTATTGTCCAGGGTATGACGGTAAGCGTAAATTTCAAACTGACCGAATTGACTAGGCAGCTTGGTAATGACCTCACGATACACGAGGCGATCGTGCTGTAAGCGATAGCTGATTAAATCTGCAATACTAATAATTTTTAAATTGTGACGTTTAGCGTATTCGACTAACTGTTGCAACCGCGCCATTGAACCATCGGAGTTTTGAATTTCACAAATTACCCCTGCTGGGTATAGTCCTGCGAGTCGAGCTAAGTCCACAGCCGCTTCTGTATGTCCTGCCCGTTTTAGTACGCCACCAGCCTTAGCCCGAATCGGGAAAATATGACCAGGACGACGTAAATCGGTAGGTTTTGTGGCTGGGTTGAGAGTAACCTGAATAGTGCGGGCGCGGTCTTCTGCTGAGATGCCCGTGGTGACACCCAATTCTGGACCGGCATCAATACTGACAGTGAAGGCAGTTTGGTTAGTATCTGTAATGTTACTTACCATCAAGGGTAAGTCTAACTCGTCTAGGCGATCGCCTGCCATTGCCAAACAAATCAGTCCTCTCGCTTCCACCGCCATGAAATTAATCGTGTCAGGTGTGGCAAATTGGGCAGCACAAATCAAATCGCCTTCATTTTCTCTATTTTCATCATCCACCACTACAATCACACGACCAGCTTTTAGGTCTGCTAAGGCGGCATCAATGGAATCAAATTTAAAAGTTTGGGTAGTATTAGGCTGTGACACAGAAAGATTTCCAGCTACCAACGTAAATTTTTTTAACAATTTCTTCTTTTTGATTGTAGCTCCTTTATAAGGCAGAGAAGTAGACTAGCAATGATTTGATCAAGTGCAGCAGTGGTAAAGGATGAGGGGGATGAGGGGGATGAGGGGGATGAGGGAGATGAGGGAGATGAGGGAGATGAGGGGGAATAATAATTGTTTGCTTGCTCCCCCTGCTCCCTCATCTCCCCCTGCTCCCTCATCTCCCCCTGCTCCCTCATCTCCCCCTGCTCCCTCATCTCCCCCTGCTCCCACTTTTGGGCGTTTTGTACGCTGTGCGTCTAGTGGCTGATATTGTTGATAGCTGAGAACGAGTTAACTATTCATGGGATAAGGATTTTAGATCATGGGCAAATTTAGACGCGTACCCGTTGGGATTGTTGGCGCGTCGGGCTATGGCGGAGTACAGTTAGTACGATTACTGATGGATCATCCAGAAGTTGAACTGGTTTATTTAGGAGGTGAAAGCAGTATCGGGAAATTTTTCGGGGATCTCTACCCGCATCTGGCTCATGCAACTAACCTGCTAATAGAAGCAGTAGAACCAGAAATAATTGCTCATCGCTGTGAAGTAGTTTTTCTGGCTTTACCAAATGGTCTGGCTTGCCAAATTGCGCCTAAACTATTAGAAAAAGGATGTAAAGTACTAGATTTGAGTGCAGACTATCGGTTTGGTGATTTGACAACTTATACAAATTGGTATGGCATTGAGAGAAGCGATCGCACAATTGCAGCTACAGCAGTTTATGGATTACCAGAACTTTATCGCGATCGCATTGCCGAAGCTCAACTCATTGGCTGTCCTGGTTCCTATCCCACTGCCAGTCTCCTTGCACTTTCGCCACTCTTAAAGCAAGGCTTAATCATACCAGAAACAGCTATTATCGATGCCAAGTCTGGCACATCTAGCAATGGACGGCAGCCTCAAACCAACTTATTACTAGCTGAAGCAGACAACTCCATAGCAGCTTACAACGTCGGTCGTCACCGTCATACCCCAGAAATTGAGCAAATTTGCAGTGACTTGGCTGGTCACGATCTCATGATCCAATTTACACCCCACCTGATCCCAATAGTACGCGGGATTTTGGCAACGGTATATGCCAAAATGAGCGATCCCGGTTTAGTACGAGATGACTTAATCACTATTTTCTCAGCCTTCTACCGCAACTCTCCTTGGGTCAAAGTCTGCGGTAGCGGCATTTACCCGCAAACCAAGTGGGCTAACGGCAGCAATCTTTGTTACATCGGTGTAGAAGTTGACCCGCGCACAGGTCGAGTAATTGTCATATCAGCAATTGACAATCTAATTAAAGGGCAGGCGGGGCAAGCAATTCAATGTCTAAACTTGATGATGGGCTGGGATGAAACCTTGGGGTTGCCCAAGCTTGGTTTCTATCCCTAGATGAGGGGGATGAGGGGGATGAGGGGGATGAGGGGGATGAGGGGGATGAGGGGGATGAGGGGGATGAGGGGGATGAGGGGGATGAGGGGGATGAGGGGGATTAGGGGGATGAAGAAGTATTTTTTCCCCTGCTCCCTCATCTCCCCCTGCTCCCTCATCTCCCCCTGCTCCCTCATCCCCCCCTGCTCCCTCATCCCCCCCTGCTCCCTCATCTCCCTACTTCGGCCCTAACCCCACAGCACCAGCATAAACGGCGCGATCGCCTAATTCATCTTCAATTCGCAGCAAGCGATTATATTTTGCGACTCGTTCGCTGCGACAGAGGGAACCTGTTTTGATTTGACCGGCACGGGTTGCTACGGCTAAATCCGCGATCGTTGTGTCTTCTGTTTCACCAGAACGATGGCTAATTACTGAACGCATACTATTGCGAGTTGCCAAATCAATCGTTTCTAAGGTTTCGGTGAGAGAACCAATTTGATTGAGTTTAATCAAAATGGCATTAGCGGCTTTTTCCTGGATGCCTCTTTGCAAGCGGGTAGCGTTAGTCACAAACAAATCATCCCCTACCAACTGCACCCGCGAACCTAATTTCTGGGTGAGCAATTGCCAATTTTGCCAATCTTCTTCGTGCAAGCCATCCTCAATTGACACAATTGGGTATTGATCAACTAGTTGTCCTAAATAATCAATAAACTCAGCCGGGGCGTGAGGTTTACCATCGTAAACATACTGACCATTTTTGTAAAATTCGCTCGCCGCCACATCCAATGCCAACGCTACTTCTTCCCCTGGCTTATAACCAGCTTTCTTAATGGCAGCAACTAGCAATTCCAAAGCTACCTGATTAGACTCTAAGTTAGGAGCGAAACCGCCTTCGTCGCCCACACCAGTAAGCAAACCCTTCTCGTCTAACACCTGACTCAGGGTAGCAAATACCTCTGCACCCTGGCGCAACGCTTCCCGGAAGGAAGTTGCGCCAATTGGGACAATCATAAACTCTTGAAAATCGACGTTATTTGAGGCGTGTGCGCCACCGTTAATCACGTTCATTAACGGCACTGGTAGCAAATTCGCTAAAGGGCCACCTAAATAGCGATATAGAGGAATTTCTAAAGACTCAGCACCAGCTTTGGCTGCTGCTAAGGAAACTCCCAAAATCGCATTAGCTCCCAAATTAGATTTGTTAGCAGAACCATCTATAGCAATCATCGTCCGGTCTAGCAATTCTTGGTTGAGGGCATCCAAGCCTAACAATTGTGGTGCAAGTGCTTCTTTAACGTTTTGTACTGCCTTGAGTACGCCTTTGCCCCCATAACGGTTTTTATCGCCATCACGCAGTTCGTGAGCCTCAAAAGTGCCAGTGGAGGCACCACTGGGAACCTGCGCCAGTCCGACAACACCGTTAGCTAAATGCACTTCGGCTTCAATTGTCGGTCTACCGCGTGAATCAAGAATTTCACGGGCTGCGATCGCAACAATTGCAGTATCTAGAAATTTACTCATCTGTACTTTATCCTTTTTTCGAGTGTGTTACGCATACAGTCCAGTTGCCTAACCCAATCGCTAGCATAGGGGGTTAAGAGACTTTCTTCGCTGAGATTAAAGAAGATTTCCATTATTAGAGATCGGGATCAGTGCCAAGAATGGGTAATTGTTTATCCTGTCCTTTACCTTTTAATTTTTTCTGTGATGGCATTTTTACCTTCAGACTTTGAGCTAGGTAAAATGTTGGCAGAGAATAACACTAAATCAATTACAGAGAAAAGGTCAATATGCGATTACTACACACAATGCTGCGGGTGGGGAACCTTGAAGAGTCCTTAAAGTTCTACTGTGAAGTTCTGAGAATGAAATTACTGCGTCGAAAAGATTATCCAGGGGGAGAATTTACCCTAGCTTTTGTAGGCTACGGTGATGAAAACGACGAAGCGGTGGTCGAACTAACTTATAACTGGGGGGTGGAAAAATACGAATTGGGTAATGCTTACGGTCACATTGCTCTTGGCGTTGATGATATTTACGCTACGTGTGACGAAATCCGCAATCAGGGTGGTAAAGTTGTGCGCGAACCAGGGCCGATGAAACACGGTTCAACAGTAATTGCTTTTGTCGAAGATCCCGATGGGTATAAAATTGAACTGATTCAACTGGGAACTCAAGGTTCAACGGTCAAGCAGGAATTACAAGAGCAACTTGTGAGTCCGTAATTCTGAGCAGAGGATGTTTTAAAAGTCCTAAAGTATACTAGACATCTGCCAAGTTGAAA
The DNA here is from genome assembly GCF_020829445.1 of Nostoc sp. CHAB 5836. Taxonomy (GTDB): domain Bacteria; phylum Cyanobacteriota; class Cyanobacteriia; order Cyanobacteriales; family Nostocaceae; genus Nostoc. The sequence continues at coordinate 1,040 of NZ_JAIVFV010000087.1, read as the reverse complement.
TTGATGGGTAAGCAAGTTCGTAGTCAGGACTTCAGTGCTTATTTCCTCAGCACGCTTTGTGTTTACTACAAACCCTCAAAACTAACTTAGACATTGTACTAGTGGTCTGTCTCATTAAATTTGAGGGGTAAGAGAACGAACCGCAAAGCACGCATTCGCGCAGCGTCTCGTTAGAGAAGAGCGCAAAGAAGGAAAGAAGAGAAATTGAAATTTGATTTACCTATCACAATTAATGCGATAAACCAATACAGTTGGGTTAAGCATTTCCTCCTTCTCTCTTCTCTCTGTGTTCTCTGCGCCTCTGTGGTAGCCTGCGGCAAGCCGCTTTGCGTCTACGTAAAAAAAAGAGTTTCAGTCCTTTTGTGAACCGTATTGTGCGATAAACCATTAGAAACCCCTCTTTGAACCCCAGAGAGGCTTTGCAACTCCTATTGTCTCCAAGAGTTGGGGGGAATGGGGGGTTAGGTTTGGGAGGCTTTGGTGTGACGAAAAATATTTTTCAAACATCCTCTAAGGGATTTCCAAAAAAATAAATTATCCCTTAGTAGTCCACCACAACTTTAATGGGTGAATAACTTCGTAGTAAGGACTTTAGTCCTTGGCTTGAGCGCTCAAGCGCTCACTACGAACCAAGTATTCTCCGTAAATCCTATTAGTATTATCGCCATACTGTCCTTAATGAACAACACTAATAGCGACGCCCAATAGCCCGTCGTAGACATCGCTCCAATAACACTATCGGGGAAAGTCCGCTCAGAACAGCATTTTCGTTTTAAATTAGGAATATAGGTAATGGATTAAACTACCACCAATTACCAATCCAAAATTGCCACTGGAGATACACGCGGATATACGCTGAGAATGTTTGGATAATTAGGGACTGGGAAGAGTTTCCCACTCCCAACTCCCCACTTCCCACTCCCTAAACTAAAAATCACCATTCTCCCAGAATATTTCTAGATTTATAGGGGCGGAAGGTCTTGCGCCCCTATATAGGATGTTTTTTAACTGGAAGTCCAAAACATAAGTATTCGAGTGAT
>NZ_JAIVFV010000086.1 GCF_020829445.1 Nostoc sp. CHAB 5836 | reverse complement strand
GGATTACTTTTTTTATTGATTAAGGTCTTCTTAATCAGTCTGAGGTAGCTTCTTACTGCTCTCAGTAGAGATTATAGCCATTTATTGGCTATATCTGAATAGATTTTGTTTAAAGTTTTCTAATACCAAGTTCTTTCCCCTCTGCCCCTCTCCCCCTTGTTCCCCTCAAGGTTGTGAGGAATCCGGGTTAAGCCCAAAATCCTTGGTGGAAAAGCGAAATTACTCTAAAGCTTTCTTAAGTTCGTCTTTAATATTTTCTACAGTGTGAGTAACTTGGGCTTCAGCTTGCTTTGCTTGTCCTTCAGCTTTATCTTGTGGATTACCTGTTATTTGACCTACAACCTCTTGAATTTTTCCTTCAATATTTTTTGCAGTAGCTTCTACTCTTTTTTCGGCACTCATGGTTTTTATTCCCAGCTTGTAGTTGATTAAGCTATCAGATAAGGTAACATTGTGTATTGTTTGTTACTTCTATCAATCGATAGAATAACTTGGTAAATTATATCATCTTAAGATAGATGCCTGGTGCTAAGTAGGTCGGCACGATTAAAATAATTCGTAATTCGTAATTCGTAATTCGTAATTCGTAATTCGTAATTAAGTTTTGTGTTAGCGTAGCGGTAGCGAGTCTGCGAACGCGCAGAGCGTCTCGTAGAGAGCGTCCGGGGATTTAGATTTAGGCGTTCAATTCGCGCTGCTTGATAGAAGCTCTTGACTTAAACCCCCAAAGTTCGTTAAAGCTAACTGGCTAAAGCTGTCCTTTGTCAATTGGTGATTAGTAAAGATTTTAAGTCTATTTACGTTTCGTAATATACTTTGATTTTTTCGCGCCAACTTACTTACAAGACAACGCAACCTAAAACAATATAAAGATATCATAAAATAAATAAATCCAAGCAAATTTTCAATAGAAGGAAAGTCAAGGAGTGCCAACAAAACGTCAAAAAAAGCTATGGATAAGTGAGATTAATGACATCATTCGGGGTGCTTGTGGAGGTTTTTTATTTGGCATACCTTTACTGTATACAATGGAGGTTTGGTGGATTGGATCACTAGCAAAACCACAACTGATGATGATGGCGATCGCATTGATGTTTATTGTGGTTTACTTGCTTAATCAGACAGAAGGCTTTCGGAAACGCACATCTAACTGGCTAACTCATCAAGCCGCAATGGATACCGTAGAAGCGATCGCCATCGGACTTGCTTGCTCTGCCTTCGTGCTGCTACTATTGCGAGAATTGACGCCAGAAACGTCCCTAAAGGAATCTTTAGGCAAGATCATCTTTGAAAGTGTACCCTTCACTCTCGGCGTAGCGTTAGCCAACCAGCTTTTGGGAGATACTAGAAACAGCAATGCAGAAGAACAAGCAACCGATCAGGTAAGCAACACAACCAAGAAAAAAGGGGATGAGTTACACGCCACCTTCGCCGATGTGGGTGGAACCCTAATTGGTGCAACCATAATTGCATTTAACATCGCTCCAACAGACGAAATTCCTATGCTTGCAGCCGCAGCCTCACCACCTTGGCAGTTGGCAATGATTGCCACATCTTTGCTGATATCTTATGGCATTGTATTTGAGGCAGGCTTTTCTGACCAGCAAAAGCGCAAACAGCAAAAAGGAATTTTTCAACGACCGTCGAGCGAAACCATTATATCCTACCTAGTGTCACTGCTAGCAAGCGCTTTTATGCTGTGGTTCTTTCAAAAGTTAACTTTTAGCGACCCTTGGACAATGTGGTTAGATCACACGCTGATACTGGGATTACCTGCAACTATCGGCGGTGCAGCCGGAAGATTAGCAATATGACTAAAACAGAACAGGAATCAGAGCGCTCAATAGCTCAGTGGGTAACATTCAGTGTCGCCTCAATTATCCTAGCAATCATTGTCAGCCTAGTAGGATACACTTGGCTCAATGAAAAAAATCAACCTCCCATTCTTTCTGTTACCAAAAAAGAAACAATTCGGGAAATTGATAGACAATTTTATGTTCCCTTTGAAGTTGTCAATAGTGGAGGAGATACAGCTGAGTCAGTTCAAATTATGGCTGAGTTACTAATTAACGGCAAAGTTACAGAAACAGGGGAACAACAAATCGACTTTTTATCTAGTGGCGAAAGTGAAGAAGGCGCATTTATATTTAGCCATAACCCTCGCCAAGGTCAGTTAAATCTGCGTGTTGGTAGCTATAAATTGCCATAGGTAAGATTTACAGCATTTTTCAGATATTTAGAGACCATTTATAAAGTAAACATCTCCAGAAATTAAATATGCGTTACCCAGAACCCTTGTAGAGACGTAGCAGTGCTACGTCTCTACATTCTTTTTCGGAGATGTCTACTTAGGATTCAGGAATTAGCACTTCTGAAAGTTTCCCAGTGAATACCTTCTCAGCCGGGCCTGTCATGTAAACCCGTTGGTCTACTTCTGACCATTCAATTTGTAAGGGGCCCCCTGGTAACTCTACAGTGGCAGCGCGATCGCACTTCCCAGTCAATACTCCAGCCACCAAAGAAGCACAAGCACCAGTCCCACAAGCTAATGTAATCCCAGCACCCCGTTCCCACACCCGCATTTTTAAATAGTCACGGCGCACCACTTGCATAAATTCGGTATTTATGCGTTGGGGAAAAACTGGGTGATGCTCAAATTTTGGCCCTATACTTTCTAGCTCAATTGCTGCGACATCTTCCACAAAGGTAATGCAGTGAGGATTTCCCATATTTACACAGGTGACATCCCAAATTTGCCCCGCCACCTCTAACGGCTGAGAAATGACTTTTTCTTGAGCGGGTGCAAGAGTGGTAGGAATTTCGCTAGCCAGTAATCTGGGTAAACCCATATCTACTTTAACTTGACCATCAGATAAGAGTTGGGGAGTCATTACACCACCCAAAGTATGAATCCGATATGAGTCTTGATTTCGGGATTCGCCTTCTAAGTCTGCTAAAAAGCCAGCTAAACAGCGAATGCCATTGCCACACATTTCTGGTTCTGAACCATCGCAATTAAAAATCCGCATGGTGTAGTCCGTGCCGTTTTCTCCAGGTAGGGCAAAAATTACACCATCAGCACCGATGCCAAAATGGCGATCGCACAACTTGATGGCTTGCTCTGGAGTCACTACAGGCAAAGATGACGAGCGATTGTCAATGAGAATAAAGTCGTTGCCTAGACCATGATACTTAGTAAATTCCATTGCCATTTCCAAAATCAATAACTTATATTTGTGTTTTGTTGTTTGTCATTAGTCAGTTGTCCTTTGTCATTTGTGAATGACCAATGACCAATGACCAATGACCAATACTTCGACTTACCTCGACTTCGCTCGGCACAAGTCGCTCAGTACAAGTGACCAATGACCAATGACTAATAACTAATGACTATGATTACCGAATTTGACACCACTTTGCCTAGTATTAGACAAGTCCAAAACCTGATTAAACAAACAACGCCAGTAGAGTTAAAGCTACTGAGTGGCGATGTAATCACAGGAAAGGTTTTATGGCAAGATCCACACTGTATCTGTATTGCTGATGAAAACAGTCAGCAAACCACTGTTTGGAAACAAGCGATCGCTTATATTAAACCGAAAACAAGTTAGGAGTGAAGCAGAAAAATTACAACTCATCACTTTGGTTGAGAAATGAAATTACTCTTTGGCATTAGTTGCCTGGGAACCCTTTTATTGTTGGACTGCGATCGCTATATACTTAAGTAGTAAATTACAAGTATTTCCAGCGATCGCACTTTTTTGGGAAATGCCCACCCTACAGCATAGGCCATCGCACATTTAAACTAAATTTTGTACTATAATTTAGGGTATGAAATCTGCGTTTAGAACCTGTTCTAGAGAAAAGGGTGGCTGTTCGGGAAATAGTTCAGAGGAGAGTTGATATTTTCTAATGGTATCCTTTCTAGCATCTGTATAACAGTCTACAAATATATCATTGAAAATAAATTTCAAACTAGGGCTATCGGCAAGAGTATATAAGATTTGTCTTCGTTGATCAACAACGGTCTGACGCCAACCTCTGGCATTATAATCTTTTTCTGCAATCCAAAATTGCAGTTTTAACAAATGCTCAATTAACACTACTAATCGAGTTTTTAATTCTTTCTTTTCACTCCGACCCATGCTGTCGATTTCTTCAATCAAATTATCAATATCCAATTGTTCTAGATTTCTTTCTCGCAACAGTTTAACAGTGGTTTGTATCCACAAATAAAAATCTTGTTCATATAATGCTTTATTTGCATCAGTGGTTAGCATGAAAAGTTCTCCTAACTCGATAGGATATGATTACATTATATTAAGACATTATTTATGAGCGATCGCGCCTCTCGTTGAAACCCAAAATTTAGGAGATATGGCTCTTCAGGTGTGCGATCGCTCTTGGATAAACTACAGTCAAATGCGATCACTAAGTAGAGCGACGCAAATAAAGCTAACTGGCTAAGGCTGTCACTTGTACTGAGCGACTTGTGCCGTCCTTCGACTACGCAGTTCGACTGCGCTCACCGTAAACTCAGGAACCGCGAAGCCGAGGTAAGTCGAAGTATTTGTCACTTGTCCTTCGTCATTTGTAAGGGTTTAAGGTGTATTTACGTTTCGTAACATAGTTTGATTTATTCTTGCCGACTTACTTATTTACAAGTAAGTAAGTCGGTGAAAAAAACAGAGCTATATTACGAAAAGTAAATACACCTGAAATCTTTACCAATGACAAATGACAAATGACAAATGACAAATGACAAATGACAAAGAACAAATGACAGCTTTCACCAGTTAGCTTTATTTACGCCGACTTACTTATTGCTAGCGATCGCACTGTAACTTTTTCCGAGTGCAATAGAAAGTCTCAATTACACTCCGTCACATTATCCGCAGGCAGAAACTCTTTGAGCGCTTCTGCCTCAGCAGCTTTCACCACTGGGATAGAAAGGGGTACTTTATTAGCGATCGCAAATAACTGTTCTAGTTGACTCAGACCTGTCAAGCCACCACATAACAAAACTTGGTCGCCAGCTCGCAAATCCATACCGCCATCAGGATAGCGGATAAACTTCCCATCTCGTCGGATCGCCTGTACCTGTACTCCATATTGCTTGCCGATATCTAAATCTGCAAGGGTTTTACCCAGGGTTGGCGCATCTGCCTTAACTGTAACCCATTGGCAAGCACTATTTTCTCCGGGAACAGCAGCTTGTCCCTGAGCAAATTCTGCTAAAGCCGCCAGTTCTTCATCTGCCCCCACTACCAGCAAGCGATCGCCTTCTGCCAATTTGGTTTGATTATTGGGATAATCGATTTCATCGCCGTTGGCGCGGCGAATTGCCATCAAACTCGCTCCTGTTAAGTAGCGCATATCTGCTTCTTCTATGGTCATACCAATTAAAGGCGAAGCAGATGGGAGAGCATACCAGCGCTGATTTAAATCGCGGGTTGCTTGGCGCAAATCGCGGGCTACTTCAGTTGCAGAACGCTCTGGACGTAAATCTAAATAATGATCATTGCGGATTTGCTGCATTTCTCGTTGGACGACAGCTGGCGACAACAAGCCTAAGCCAGTTAATAAATGAGTTGCCATTTCTAAGCTGGCTTCAAACTCTGGTTGCACCACTTCCCTAGCTCCTAGTTGATACAGCACTTCAATATTTTTATCCTGGGTAGCACGGACAACCAAATCTAATTCTGGGCACAATTCCAAAGCGCGTTTCAAGCAAAGACGAGTACTCATGGGGTCTGGAAGTGCGATCGCCATTCCTTTGGCATGATTCACGCCGGCGGTTTCCAAAACGTGTAAACTCACGCAATTACCATAGACATAAGACACCCCAGCCTCACGTAACTGCTGAATTCTACTCTCTGATTGGTCGATCACTACCACAGGTAGGTCGTGTTGCAGCAACAACTTTACCAAGTTTTTGCCCACTCGCCCATAGCCGCAGACTACCACATGGTCTTTGAAGGGCAAATCTTCCGACACATCCCGCGCCTCTTGTTCTTCTAAATACGGTTTCAACCAAGGCATTGATTCGGCAAAGTTAAATAAAAATGGCACTAACCGCAGGACAAAGGGAGTAAGGATGAGAGTGACTGCGGTGGTTCCCAAAATTAACAAGTATATTTGTCGCGACACCAGCCCCAAAGATTGCCCTTCACTAGCGAGAACAAAGGAAAATTCCCCAATTTGCGCCAGTCCCAAGCCGGCGATTATGGCTGTTTTCAAAGGGTAGCGGAACAGTTTTACTAGGGGGGTGATAATCAAAAATTTACCGACGAAAACCAGTGCTACCAACCCTAAAATCAATTCCAGGTTGTTCCACAAAAACACTGGATCGATTAACATCCCGATGGCAGCAAAAAATAAACTGGCAAAAATATCTCGCAGTGGTTCGACATAAGTCAAGGTTTGATCGGCGTACTCTACCTCAGAAATCATCAAACCCGCGACAAAAGCCCCCATCTCAATGGACAGTCCCAAATGCTCTGTTAATAAAGCAATGCCCAAACATAGGGCTACAACACCTAATAAAAATAGTTCTTTGCTTTCAGTACCGGCCAGCAGTCGTAACAAAGGCGGTATCAACCAAATTCCCGCAGCGATCGCCCCAGCCGCAAATAAAGCAATCCACAATAGCGCTGTTAGGACAGCAATGCCAATGGTTTCTGCTGGTTGGTTGAGGGCTGGTAGGACTGCTAACATCAGTCCCAGTGCCAAGTCCTGTACTACCAAAATCCCTAGCATCACTTGTCCGTGGGGCGTTTCTGTTTCGTTGCGCTCCATCAAACACTTGAGGACAACGGCTGTGGAAGACAAGGACAGAATACACCCCAAAAACATCCCCTTGGCAGGTAAAGTTCCCCAAGCTCCGGTTAACCCACATACCAATACTGTCACCAAAATGGTCAAAGCAATTTGGAGTCCACCACCACCAAGAGCGATCGCTTTTACCTTCTTGAGTTCCGCAAAGGAAAATTCCACACCCAAGGCGAATAACAAAAAGGCGACCCCAAACTGTGCCAGAGTCTCTACTTGAATAACTTCTTTAATGAGTCCCAGTCCGGCTGGCCCAATGATCATCCCACCAATGAGATACCCCAGCAGCACGGGTTGTCGCAAAAGTGCCGCCAATAATCCGCCACAAGCTGCAACGCCTAGAACTAAAACTAAATCAACAATTAACCTAAAATCTTCTTCCACCAGTTTTAAAAGAACTATTAAGACCTATTAAACTCAGGATACAAAGTTTTATATATCTCATACCATTTCTTTGCGAGGCTGCGCTAAACTCTCCTAACTTCTTTCTTTGTGTCCTTTGCGTCCTTCTCCCAATACAGTTCAGTTAAGCATTTCCTCCTTTTCTTTCTCTCTCTCTCTCTTCTCTCTGTGTTCTCTGCGCCTCTGTGGTTCGTAAAAAAAAAGAGTTTCAGCCCTTTTGTGAACCGTATTGCCTTAAAAAGGGGGTCAACCTAGGCGGGGGGATATTAACCGAACCGTATTGGGAGATATTGGGCATTAAACTTTAGGCGAGCCGAGGACATTCAATAACAGCAGTGACCACGGCAGTTTAATATCAGGTATCAGCCATGAATACTTTCTCAGCACAGGTAACACAGCCGGCAGCACAAAACGTAGAGAACGTAGCGATGCAGGCCGATCGCCATTTTCATCTACAAGATGATATTTCTTAGCCAGTTCGGCAACAATCTGCACACGTCCTGTACGGCCCATGACATTTGGTTCACCAGCAAGTGCAGCAATCACTCGTCCAGTTAATAAGGGAGTTTCCCAGTTGTAGCGATCGCTTATAAATGAGAAATTCTTTTCAGTGGTATTTGTTTGATTAATTTCAGCAGCAAAACGGGAAAAAAGCTCAGTACCAACAATACCTGGCCAAATTGAAACAGAAGCGACATTATAAGGCTTGAGTTCCACAGCCATATCAGCGGCCAGGCGATCGCACCCTGCCTTACCCACACCATATGCTGTATTAAAAAGATAAGACATTCCCCCCCACGAGGAAATGGTGCAAATTAGTCCAGAGTTACGCTTACTCATCATTCGAGCCGCAAAAACACTCGCAACATAGTGGCTACGAAGACCAACATTATTACTAGCATCCCAAAGACTTGGTTCACAATCCCAAAAGGGCTGCCCAGATGCATCTCTTAACGCCTGAACTCCTGAGTAAGCATTATTTACCAGTAGGTCAAGTTGTCCATGTTGCTCATCTTGAATGCGATCGAAAAGCAAACGCACCTGCTGATCGTCGCTGTGGTCTACTTGCACGGGAATGCATACACCACCGACTTCCTCAATGGCTAATTGAGTTTCAATAAGACTCCCGAAAACCGCATCACTAGAAGAGTTATTGAGTCTGCGCCCCGTGATGTACACAGTTGCACCTGCTTCACCAAGTCCAATGGCAATTCCCCTACCAATTCCCCGCGTAGCACCTGTGACTAATGTCACTTTACCTTCAAGGTGTTTCATGACCGCTTATTTGTATCTAATGTTGTTTGCTGGTTTCAATGAGGGGTTTGACCCCCTATTCACCATCTGTATCCACCAGAGGGGAGGGGTTCTGGTCAAACTATGCTTGTTGGTAATCAATTTGGGCCTTTATTCACCAGATGACGCTGGCTAAACAAGCGACTAAACTATGGATAATGTGAAGGAATTGTTGCTTTTAACACCACTTACATAAATTTAATCTCATTGTTAAATCTAAAATCTCATCCTGCTATATAAATAAGTTACCAGTTATGTCAGCCTATCAAGGAAGTTTTGGGGAGACCGCCGATTTGATTATTGGTGTTCACAACCAAGAAAAGCGCGAATTACCAGCAAATTCTGCTCCTGTGGGTGCTCTTGCCACAAGAGAAGGAACTATTTCTACGTTTCTTGCTCCCTTGACTCAGGATACTTTTAAACAAGTCGTTAAGGATGTCGAGCAAAAATTACAGATTGTTCATCAAACCCTGTCAATGCTAGATTCTCAGGGTTTTGAAACCATCTTGCAAGAAATGTTGCATTCCATTACCCTAAAAACCGGGGAATTACTGGGGGCAGACCGAACGACGATATTTTTACTGGATGAAGAAAAACAAGAACTCTGGTCAATTGTAGCTGAGGCGGAGGGCGATCGCTCTTTAGAAATTCGCATCCCCGCAAATAAAGGCATTGCTGGGGAAGTGGCCACTTTCAAACAAGTTATTAATATTCCCTTTGATTTTTATAATGATCCGCGATCGCATTTTGCCCAAGAACAAGAAAAAAGAACTGGCTATCGTACCTATACCATGCTGGCTTTACCGTTGTTAAATGAACATGGGCAATTAGTTGCAGTAGTACAATTACTGAATAAAATCCGATCAGGGAATAATCCCCATGCTCTACTTGCAGAGCGCATTGATACCAAAGGTTTTATCTGGGCTGACGAAGAATTATTTCAAGAATTTGCCCCTTCGATTCGCCTGATTTTAGAATCTTCGCGCTCTTTTTATGTCGCCACCCAAAAACAAAGAGCAGTGGCGGCGCTGATGAAGGCAATTAAGTCCCTCTCTCAAAGTAGTCTCGACTTAGAAGACACCCTGAAACGGGTGATGGATGAAGCCAAGGAACTGATGAATGCCGATCGCAGTACACTATGGTTAATAGACCGCGATCGCCATGAATTGTGGACGAAAATCACTCAGGATAATGGTTCAACCAAAGAGTTGCGAGTCCCCGTAGGTAAAGGCTTTGCGGGTATAGTAGCGGCTTCTGGCAAGAAATTGAATATTGCCTTTGATTTGTACTACGATCCTGACTCTGATACCGCCAAAAAACTCGACCAGCAAAATGGCTATCGCACCTGTAGCTTGCTTTGTATGCCAGTATTTAACGTCGATCAACAATTGATTGGTGTTACCCAATTAGTAAATAAAAAGAAAACTGGAGATTTTCCACCTTATAATCCAGCTGATTGGCCGAAAGCTCCCGACTGCTTCCAAGCTAGCTTTGATCGCAATGATGAAGAGTTCATGGAAGCTTTTAATATTCAAGCCGGAGTAGCGCTGCAAAATGCCCAGTTGTTTGCCACAGTCAAGCAACAAGAACAAATGCAACGGGATATTCTCCGCAGTCTTTCCAATGGAGTGGTTTCCACTGATAAAGCTGGGTTAATTATCGCCGCCAATGAAAGTGCCAAACGTTTGCTAGGGTTGGAATCAGAAGACCGGTTAGAAGGGAAATTAGTTACTGAGGCGATCGCCATCAAAGAAGGTGACTTTAGCAAGTGGTATCAGGATGCTTTACATGCAGCCGACTTCAAAGACCGCCAACAATATTACCCCGATCGCACACTTTTAAGCACTGGTATAGAACAGCACAGTATTAATTTATCGATTAACACAATAGCTGATGCTAGCGACCAAGACCAAATCCGTGGAGCGTTGGTGGTAATGGAAGACATCAGTGATGAAAAGCGGCTCAAGAGTACAATGTACCGCTATATGACTCAGGAATTAGCCGAAGAATTGCTGAAATTGGATGACGCTAAACTAGGAGGCGATCGCAAAGAAGTTTCGATTTTATTTTCCGATATTCGCGGCTACACCACTTTAACCGAAAACTTGGAAGCAGAAGAAGTGGTGAGTATGCTCAATGAATATTTTGAATCAATGGTGGAGGCAGTCTTTAAACATAAAGGCACCCTTGACAAATACATCGGCGATGCCATCATGGCTGTATTTGGTTCACCCTTAGCATTAGAAGAACACGCTTGGATGGCAGTGCAAACATCCCTAGAAATGCGCCATCGTCTGCACGAATTTAATCAACGTCGCTATGCAGATAATAAACCGAGAATCAACATCGGTATTGGCATCAATTCTGATACCGTAATTAGTGGGAATATTGGCTCTAGTAAGCGGATGGAATTTACCGCCATTGGCGATGGCGTTAATCTTGGCTCCCGATTAGAAAGTGTCAGCAAACAGTATGGTTGCGATATTATTATTAGCCATAACACTTTTAAACCATGCCAAGATTATATTTGGGCTAGAGAACTAGATTACATTCGTGTCAAAGGTAGAAATGAGCCAGTAGCCATATATGAATTACTGGGTTTGCGTTCCCATCCTATTGAAAGCGAAAAATTACAAGTGATTGAACACTATCATAAAGGGCGCGAGTATTACCTCAATCGCGAGTTTTCTTGTGCTAGAGCGGAGTTTGCCAAAGTTTTAGCAACTGATAAACATGATAAAGCTGCTATGTTACATCTCCTGCGTTGTCAGCATTGGTTACAATCACCTCCAACAGATTCCGATTGGGATGAAGGAGTCTGGACATTTCAGGAAAAATAAGTCTTAACAGATTCCCAATCCAAAATCTAAAATTTAAAATCCAAAATGGTATTAGACGTGGCTCAAAAGCGCAAATTTAGTATAGTACATATGTCTGATGCCTAAGTCCTAATTTATTTTCTCAAATCTTAGATTTATGGATTCTTCTCAAATTGAAACAGTTGCGCCTCTTTCTATAGATATTGCTCAGATTGCCTCACCGTCAACAACACTATCTCCAATCTCAACACTCAGCCCTCGTATTTCTAAAGAAGGTATTCGCACCAGTTTGAGGGCTTCCACTATCGATGGTATATTCGCGGCAATTTTCTCTATTGGCACTGGCGGAATTTTGCTAGGTAATTTCTTGGTGGAGTTGAATGCCAGTCCAGTGATATTTGGCATGGTAAGTTCTATCCCCATGTTGGTGAATCTCTTTCAGCCGATGGGTGCTTACTTGTCTGAACGCAGCACTAGCCGCTTTCAGTATTCCCTTCGGACTCATGGGATTGGTCGGCTACTGTGGCTGATTTTAGTAATTGGCATTGTTAGCTTTGGTGCAGAAGGGCTTAATTCCAACCAATTAGTAGTATTGTCACTTTTGATTCTCATATGCAGCCATCTTTTAGGAGGACTAGGAACTGCATCGTGGTTGAGTTGGATCGCAATGTTAGTCCCACGGCAATTGCGAGGTAGATATTTCGGGTTACGCAGTAGCCTTGGCAACTTAACCGAGTTGATCGGTTTACCAATAGCCGGTCTAGCTGTATCACATTGGTACGGGGGGACTATCCAAGGTTATGGGGTGATTTTGTTTTTAGGTATTATCTTTGGAATTGTCAGCTTAGGGTGTCAGTATTTCCAGGTAGACATAAATCCCCAATTACAAAATACTTATTCTCTTAACTCATCTCAAACAAGTGAGATTCAGCCAGACTCGTCATCAAATAAATCTGGTGAGATATCTGAAACAATCTCTCTGCCGCAAATACTAACTCCTCAAAACCAGATAGATAGCAGCATTTGGAAAAACTCTAATTTTTTGGTGTTTCTGCTTTATTTCGGCTCATGGACGTTTGCTGTTAACCTGAGTGCCCCGTTTTTTAACCTCTATTTGCTAGATACGCTGAACCTGGATGTGAGTTGGGTAACTTTCTACAACAGCCTGCGAGCAGGGGCACATATGCTGATGCTCATCGTCTGGGGTAGATTAGCAGATAAAATAGGCAATCGTCCAATTCTAATTTGTACTGGAATTCTAATTGCAGTCATACCCTGGCTGTGGCTGAAGATGGGTTCTAATCCTCTCGATCTCTGGCTATGGTTGCCGTTGTTACACATTTTCATTGGGGGTAGTTGGGGAGGAGTTGACTTGTGTAACAACAATCTTCAGATAGAGATTGCACCACTAAAAAATCAGTCTATCTATTTTGCCACAGCAGCAGCTGTTGCTGGGGCGAGTGGCGCTTTAGGAGCAACTATAGGTGGCTTCATTGCTCAATTTGCTGGGTCTTTTGGCATAACGGAAGTGTTTGTTGTATCTGGTATATTACGATTAGCCTCACTTGTACCACTGATTGTTAAAAAGGATTTGGGTAGTTAAGCTAAAAGTCCTCAAAACCAGGGCTGTTCGCGGAGCGTTCCCGTAGGGTAGCCCTTACTACAAACTAGACATTTGGTGAAATTAAATATGCGTTCCCCAGAACCCTTGTTTTGACGTAGCACTGCTACGTCAAAACAATTCTTTTTCGGAGATGTCTACTAAAAGCTTTTATTTTTTGTGACACTTGCGTAAGTCCTATTAGAGTGAAATTTGTTGGTTATGGATGTCAATAGACATAGGAGTGAAAATGAATGTAGAGACGTAGCAGTGCTACGTCTCTACAAGGGTTTCAGGCAACGCATATTTAATTTCTGGAGATGTTTAATAAAGAATGTTTCACTCAAACTGGAGATTTCTCCACCTACAGGAAGAACTGCTAACTTACATATTTCCTCTATAGTAAAAAGTATTTGTGACATAATAACAAAGTTGATGTCAGTAAAGCAGGCTCTAGAAATCTGTTGTTACATAAGCTCGACTTTATCAATTTTTGGTAACGCTAAACCTGACGCTAAAACCTATGTGGAGCAGTAGTTTTACTCTTTTATCTCACCGACTATCAGTGATAGGGAAAAAGTTTTTGCTAAAAAGCTAGGTTTTTTGCCGGATCAAGATAACCAAGTTTTTAATTTTGGATAAAGTCGAGATAAGCTGATATGCATTTAGTTTGCAATCTGCTTGTAATTTATGTTTCAATATGCAATTTGAATGCCAATTAGCTGATCTAATCCAAATTATTTAAATTTCAAAATCTGAAAAAGTTACGATGCCCAAGGTAGACACATCAAAAATTAGCCTTCAACAAGTTGAAGCTTTCCAGCAAGACGGCGTTATCTGCGTCAAAAATGTTCTAGATGACATCTGGGTAGAACGGATGCGAACAGCCGTTGACAGGAATGTATTAATCCCCGGCCCTCTAGAAGTTAAAGGCATCCCCAGATCAGAAGGTCATGTGGAACATACCAGTAGCTTATGGCTCACTGATGGTGATTTCCGTGATTTGGCTTTTGAATCTCCCCTAGCAACGCTCGCCGCTCAAGTATTAAAATCGGAAAAACTGAACTTTTTGACTGACGGTTTCTTTGTTAAAAAGCCGAAAACAAACAGCCGTGTTGGGTGGCATAACGATTTACCTTACTGGCCCATACAAGGCTGGCAGTGTTGTAAAATTTGGCTGGCTTTAGATACTGTCAACCAAGAAAATGGTCGATTAGAGTATATCAAAGCTTCTCATCGATGGGGCAAAGAGTTACGTGAGGGATCAGACCCCTTGTGGTTTGCAGAGCCAGAACCTCACGAAATTTTATCTTGGGATATGGAGCCTGGAGATTGCTTAGTTCATCATTTTCTGACAATTCATCATTCAGTGAGCAATATATCTTCTACACAACGACGTGCAGTGGTGACAAATTGGACTGGCGATGATGTTACTTACTATCACCGCCCGAAAGCATGGCCTTTCAGACCTGTTGAAGAAATTGATCTACCAGAATTTAAATCATTCAAAGCCAAAAAACCTGGTGAGCCGATAGACTGTGATATGTTTCCTAGAGTTGAAGTACATTGCTAGTCTTGACATCCTCCCCACCTTACTTCGTTGAAGGTGGGGATTCCAAAGATCACTCTTTGGGCTTCCTCTTTCCACGACCCGACTTATTTGGAGGAGTTTCCCCACCCAGACAGAGGTCGATGTCTCCAGAGGCGTTAGTTCCGACGTGACCCGCCGTACTTAATCCTTTTTCTAATATGTTTCGCGCCGCGTTCCAATCCCTATCTTGGATATGTCCACAATGAGGACAAACATGAGTTCTCGTACTAAGAGTCTTTTTGACAACCTCGCCACAGTTAGAGCAATTTTGACTAGTGTAGTGGGGTATAACTGCAACAGTTACCACGCCAAAAACTTTACCAAAATACTCAACCCATTCACGAAACAGCGACCAAGAAACGTCACTAATTGACTTAGCCAAGCGATGATTTTTCACCATATTTCGCACCATCAAATCTTCATACGCCACGAGGTCGTTAGACCTCACCACGCACCTTGCTGTCTTAACGGCAAAGTCTTTACGCTGGCGACTTACTTTGAGGTGTTTACGTGCAAGTTTATTTCTAAACTTAATTCTGTTTTGAGAACCCTTTTTAGTCTTAGACATCCGGCGTTGCAGTCGTCTCAAAGACTTTTCGCTTTGCCTTAGATGTCTAGGATTGGCGATTGTTTCCCCGTTACTATCTGTATAGAAGTGGTTCAATCCCACATCAATACCAATAGTTTTACCCGTTGGTTCTCGCCTTTCAATTCGTTCATAGTCGATACAAAATTGGCAATAATAACCATCTGCACGACGTACAACCCGCACTCTTTTAAACTGTTTAAGCTGGTAGAAATGCAAGTCACGGGTTCCCCAAAGTTTAAAGGTTCCCGCTTGAAATCCATCCGAGAAAGTGATATACCTGCGGTCATCAGAAAGTTTCCATCCACAAGTTTTGTACTCAACAGAACCATGTGTTTGCTCTTTCTTGAACTTCGGAAATCCCTTTTTCCCAGGTTTATTTTTCTTACAGTTATCAAAGAACCGAGCGATTGCAGACCACGCCCTTTCAGCGCTAGCTTGCCTTGCCATCGAGTTCAACTTGGCAACCCAAGGAAACTCTATGTTGGCAGCAAGGACAGCGCAGAACTTACTAAGGTCGTATCGCCCAATACCTTTGTTATCCATCCAGTATCTAAGGCTTGCATTGCGAACAAAACGAGCAGTTCTAATCGCTTCATCAAGCGCTTGATACTGCCCGTTCTCTCCCTCAAGTTTGGCCTCAAATACCAGCATATTTACGTCATTTACACTAACGTAAATCATAACACAGAAATTGTTAAAATCTCCACTGTTCTCTCACTTGTTTTGCTCGCGCAAAACGATGCTTCAAGAACGTGGAGATTTTAACCCACCTTTCATCCCCTCCCTACTTCGTAGAGGGAGGGGCATTCGGTGGCTCATGGGTAAATTTACAGGTGCTTGCTGCTATTGTTAACGATGGGCTTATAAAGATTGTCTTCAACTGAGTAGCAAGCATAGCTGGGATTTATTTAGCTGAGTTGATCAAAATCTTAAGTGAACATTAGGATGTAATTCTATCAAGTTCATTGAGAATATTGCTATCTCTATCAATGTCAAATTTCCGAGCAAAATGAGCAGATGATGCAAGCAAATTAGGCAAATCTTCCATTAGCAATACTTTGGGATGAGGGCCTCCAGTTGACCAATCAATATATCGGCGACGATCATTTTTTAGTTTAAGGTTAGGCGCATGAGCAAGTATAGTTTGAAAATACGACTCGTCTGTATATTTGAGATTACTGTAAGTAAGTCGGCAAGAATAAACCAAACTATATTACGAAACGTAAATACACCTTAAACCCTTATATTAGACAGCCAGGGTCTGCAAAGACGATTTTATGAAGAATTTTTAAGAAATTAACATTCTTCAGAAAAGGAAAGACCTAATACTGGAGTAATCTCCAAATGGCTAGCATCTCTGATGTACTTGATCCATATCGAAACCTAATTATTAGTTTTTCAATTTTTTGGAGTCGAGGATAATGTTGAAGTTCACTTGTTTGATGATTGTCGGGGCAGTATTGTCGATTACTGCGCCAGCTGTGGCTGAAAGTCGTGCGGTTAATATCAGCATTGGCAGTATTGGTGGTTCCTTAGATAATGCCGCTTTGAAAACAGTTCGTCAGGTTATTGGGTTCGGGGTAGGCACTGGCACTGTTGATAAATTCATTGTGTATAGTCCCAGGGTCGGATCTCCTATTCCCATCGAAGGAGGTTTATCTGCTTGTGCTGAAGCTGGCTTCGGCACAAGCAATACAAGATTTAATGCTTTTATCCAGGAGTTGCGTTCAATTAATCCCAAACCAGGGACTTTCTACAATGTAGAACTTACCGCAAGCTGCAAATAGAGACGTCTAATGTCTTTTGCACTCAAGGGCGGTAGGATGGGCTTCATACCTCAGCCCATCCATCGAGTTACACCTAAGCTTGATGACACTTTCTTTGTCTAAAGGCCATTTAATTTCTCACTGTACAGCACTATAACGCTTAAACAAAATTTCTTGATACCATGAGCAAAAAATCAATTTATTACAAATACCGACTCATTCTCCTATTAGGTGCAATTCTAGCTAGCTTCGGATTTGACCCGAAGACATATGCTCAGGACATTTCTGCTCCAGACACTACTGATTCTGTTGCAGTCAGTGTCAAAAATCAAGACTTTCCCCAGTGGGGATATTACACGGTACGAAGAGATTTCCGCAAATGTGTTTCTCCTATATGCGGGGGATATTTCATCAAGCAGGTCAACTTGAAAGCCACTCCTTGCGTCGATGGTGTTTTTCGTGAGGAATGCTATGTGTCTGCAATTGATTGGAGTTCCCTGAAAGTATCAGCTTACGAACTGGCCAAAATCCAAAATGATGATGGTAGCCGTGTGATCCTCAGAGGTAACATAGTTCCAGTGGAATTTCCTGGCTTCGGTGAGTTTGGCAATTTGAGAGTTAAAGAAGCCTTCGTAGCCGCTACATATGCCCCAACCAAAGGTACTTTTGTCGGACTAAAAGACAATGACATTCGTTGCATCACAACTCCTTGCTTCTCCACAGATCAGCTGGTTTTAAATAAGCCTAATATTTCTCAAGTTTCGTCAATCGATTTGAATCAAACAGGTGCAACAAGAGAACAAATTCAAGCCGCAACCAGAGAAATTTTCGGTCAAGGCTTGATTACTGTAGGTAGAACTGAGGCAGTAGGTAACTCAGATCCGACCAAGAAAGATGTTAAGTTTGTGGCTAGACAATTTTATCTAAAAGTGAAACCGAACTAATAGTAGTCGATTGACGAAAACGTTCTACTTTTGCTGGCTCTGCCCTACGGCAATGCGATCGCACTTTCATGATGCCAATCTGCTCGGTTGAGGCGATAAACTAAGCAGTCATCGTTACCAAATCGTCGAGACTCAACAAATTGGAAACCAAAACGTTCATAAAAGCGGTGAACACGGGTATTGCCAGCAAGTGGATCGACGAGTACAGCTATCACAAAAGGGTCAGCAAAACATCGAGTAAGTGCAAGCTGCATCATTTGGGTTCCATAACCTTTGCCCAAATCAATCTCTTCCCCAATCCAGATATCAATCGCGCGAAGATTCGCCGGAATATCACCCCAGTAGTGAGTATCCTCACGTGCCGGATCGATGATCTGAATAAATCCGATGGGGCGATGATCAATTTCAGCAATCAATTGCTCCCTCCATTCGGGGGCACGCTCAAGTTCTACCTCCCAGCCCCAGTCATCGTTAGGATCGGAGTCAACCACGTGAGGTTGCTCATCCCAATGTCGCAGCAGATCCAAATCAGTTAAGGTAGCAGGGCGGAGGTTTATCGTCATCGGAGGTAGCGGGGCATAGTTCATGCTGGTTCTCCTATGTTTTCAGTAACCCACTGGACGAGTCCAATGGTTAACAGACCTAGTAAATCAGGTTTATAATACAATACAGTTCACTTAAGGCTAAAACTCTTTGCCAAAGTCAATTTTTTAACGTAGACGCTTCGGCTTGCCGCAGGCTACCGCAAACGCGAGTGCATCTCCCCTTCTCCCACTCGTGAGAGGCTAGCGCCTTCGCGGAGCGTCTCGTAGAGAAGGGAGAAGGACGCCAACGCGGAGCGTCTCGTAAGAGTTGGACGCAAAGAAAGAGAAGAAAGAGAACAAAGAAATGCTTAACTGAACTGTATTGGGTTAGGGGGGATCTAAAAGTGTTTGGCTGTGATTTTAGGCACTTTTAGATCCCCACAAGCAGAAAAACCTCTGCCAATAAATTCACGAATTCTGCAACGCCGTTTTATTACTAAGTAAGTCGGCAACAATAAATCAAACTATATTACGAAACGTAAATACACCTGAAACCCTTATAAATGACTAAGGACAAATGACAGCCTTAGCCAGTTAGCTTTATTTGCGTCGCTCTACTTACCCAACGTTTCATTAATAGCCGTGATTAATAACTCATTTAGAGGAATTCCCACTGCTTTTGCCATAGAGGAAATCACACTTTTGGGGGCAAAAGAACAATACAATCCGGCTTCTAAGAACCAAGGTTGTCCCTTTGGGTCGATGCGGAAGTCAAATAAACTGTAGTGGCGACAACCCAAAGCCTGATGACACTTCTTAGCCACTTGCTGAACCTTTTGGGTAATCGGGTCGTTGGGGTCTACAATCCAAGACTTAATATTATCTTTAGCGGCGAAACGCAAGTTGCCATCGTCCGTTTGTTGGAGTTTATCAGCATGATTGCGGATGGGTTTGGAGTGGGGGTCTAACAGATACTCTTCAAGGGGTAAACCCACTAGTTCCCCGTCTTTGACAATGAGACCGCATCTGACTTCTCGACCGAGTTCGATAAATTCTTCTACCATCGCCTCCGAAGCATATTCAAATGCTTGTTTGAGAGCAGCGTCATACTCCGTAGCCTCTTTGACTAAAGCCATCCCTAAAGAGTTGTCGGAACTTACGGGTTTGACGATCGCTGGAGGTATAATTGTCGGAACGTCTCCTTGGCAAAGCAATTCTCCACGAGGCACTTTCACCCCTGCTGCTTCGACAATTGCTTTGGCTCTGGCTTTGTGCGCCGTTATTGCCATGATCTCCGGAGTATTACCTATATAGGGGATCTTCAGCAAGTCGAATAGGGCGCGGTAGTGAGTCATTCCCGGAATACAAAACATTTGTGGTAACACGAGGTCAATGTTTTGCGCTGTTATAAACTCTATGGCTTTAAACAGAGTCATCGGTTTGGTGTCAGCAATATCTTCTCTTCTCAGAGAAGGAGGAAATCGCCATTGACAATCGGGTGTGATGTATGCAATCTGAAAGTCATAGTGCGATCGCTCTGCTGTTGCTGTCAGACAGTCTTGGGCGTAAAGGCGTGACAAATCACAGTAAAAATCATTGTATGCAGACCCAACTAAATGAAGAATACGCAGTACTGACATCATTCATCTTCCTATGTTTCTACTGTTGAAATGTAAATATTTATACAAATATTGTCATTAGACCTCTTGCAAAAGTCCCTAACACCCCACCCCCAACCCCTCCCGAAGAGCGGGGAGGGGAGACAAAGCACAGCTTTGGCGGGGTGGGGTTCTTGGGGTTTAGTAAGTGATCAACCGGACATAATATTACGAATTACGAATTACGAATTACGAATTATTTAATCGCCACCTAATTCGACCAGTTTACCAATGTTGAAGTCTATTTTTACCCATCCTTTGAGTTTTTGGAGATTCTTCAGCAAAAGTAAGGGAATCTGCCAGTGATGCAAAGTAAAAAATGGTACAGGATCATCAAAACGATAAATGGCATCAGTGCCTCGCACTAAGGTATTAACCGATGTTTGCAATTGTTTCCAGGAACGGATACCAGTTAGTCGCCAGATTTCGTGATATATGAAGTAAGTGGGCTTGCTACTTGCTAGGGGTTCCAGAGGTTTAGCTAAGGGAGTTTTACCAAGATAGGCATCTGCAACACCAGGGTGATTGTAGAACATTGTGATTGCCGAATGAGTACGGGGATTGCATTCAATGGCGTAAACTGTACCGTTTTCAGCTTGGATAAAGTCGAAAGAAACTTGCCCAGTCAGTCGCAAACTCTTGACGAAGTGTTGCACCCATTCACGGATTTGGGGATTTTCGACATTTTCATAGTTGATTTGAAAGGCAGAAGAGTTTGAACAGCAATGCAATCTTAATTCCCCATCGCGCACTGTACTATGTGTGCATAATTCCTTACCGGGAATAAACTCTTGCATAATCCAAGGTTTTTCTGGACTGATGGGTAAACTGTTGACAAAGGCTGCTGTCTCTTCTGGGGTGTCGCAGGGAAGTTTGGTTAAATTTAAGCGGCGAACGGAGTCGTAATCAATACTTTTAAGAATATATTTGCGGGTTTCTTGACTAAAATCGAAATTGATAACTTGTTGAGGATCTGTGATTTTAAAAGACTTGGGGACAGATAAACCAAGCGATCGCGCCTGATCAGTGAAGTCAAATTTATCATCCAACATCTTGGTTATATCTGGATCAAAATGGAAAACTTCGCAGTATTCTGATAGTGTAGGCTTTGCTAAAGAGTCATAATAGCTAGCGACAGGACTACATACAGGTACATAAACGTCAACCTTTTCTTCCTTGACGATTTCCACTAGCGCCTGGATATAGCTTTCTGAGTCTTCTTGCGGAGCCGGAACTGTATAAAAATGACTTACCGCCTTGGAAAATCTATGACCAGACAACCAGTATTTGTGACCTTCAATCAAAATAACTCTGTGTCCTGCGGCATGGAAGGAGCGAGCAAGTTGCAATGCTTTAGTCATCTTGGCTCCACTTACCAAGATAGTTTGAGGATGAGCAGCTACCACAGCTTTTTTCGTAAACGGCGATCGCCTAAGGCGGGGCATAGCCCAACGCACAATCCCCCACAGCAAAGATATCAATACTATCAAAGCATTGAACGGCAAGGCGATTAATAATAATGTTAGAGTACCGAGAGTCTTGAATAGAGCTATAAGCTTTAGCCTAACACTCGTTGGTGAGGTTGGAGATTGAGGCAGAGATAAAGAAATTGATTGTGCCATAAGTTTTTTCTTTGTGTTTATTGTAGAGACGTTCCATTGCAACGTCTCTACAAACTTCGCTACACCACGCGTCTAATTAGAGTCACACCATCTCGTATGGGTAATAGAACTTGCTCTACACGAGGATCGGCGGCGACAACACGGTTGAACTGAGCGATCGCCTCACCATTAGCGGTGCGTTGTTCTGGTGGTAGGTAAACTTCTCCCTGCAACAAGGTGTTATCCACGCAGATTAACCCGTCAGCAGCCAGTAAGTGATGATCCAAAATGGTCTGGAAGTATTTTACGTACTCCTTTTTATCGGCATCTATGAAGATCAGATCAAATACTTCTTTTCTCCCAGCCAGCTTGTGGAGTGTCTCTAGGGCAGGTGCTATTTCCACAACGATTTTCTCACCGTGGGGAGACTCACTAAAGCAACGAAGAGCAAATTGGGCCACATAGGGATCTACTTCGCAACCTATGAGTTGCCCATCCCTTGGTAATGCTTCTGCCATTGCCAAGGCTGAATACCCTGTAAACATTCCTACTTCTAGAATACGCTTTGCCTTGGTCATGTGAACAAACATTTTCAATGTCTGTCCTTCAAGATGTCCTGAGAGCATTTCTTGCTCTAGTTGACGCACTGTTTCACCATCGCTGAAGCGCTTACTCCAGTCTTCAATGCTAGTTTTTTGCGCTAATGCTGTTAATGCACTTGATTCTGGGGTGGTGTAATCATTCAAGTAGGGATCTAAACCCGTCGCTAATTGCACCCCCTGCCGCAAAGAATCTAATATCTCTATGGGAATGTTGTTCTTTTCTGCTAATTTGAGGGTTTGCTGTAGCTGGGCTACTAAGATGCTATGTGGCGTTATTGGTCTAGCTGTTTCTCGTCCTACAACACTCGTCATATTTTCACACCCCCACTAGCTTGGCTTCTTGACTTTCAATATATGCGTCAACCCCTTCTCCGCCACGAGGGTATTTGGCACAAAGACGTTTGTGTTCAGCTAGGGCAGCATCAAGTTCTTCACGGGTCAGATCATTGGCAAAGAAGCACTCACCAATGGGACAAGGCATGGCTGCGCGTTGTTTGCCATCTCGTGTCAAGCTTATAGATTGGGTAGCATCCCAGAGCAAATCCTCATCTAGTAGAGGATGATCCAGTGATAAACCTATACGACTCATCAAGTTTAGGATGCGATCGCGCTCTACTGTTGGAATATAGCCGCGTTGTGCTGCAATGGTTGCAGACAAAGCCATATCTATATTGACCGCGTGACCATGATAAAGGGGTATGTGAGGTGCTAATTCTAGGGTAGGACTCCAAGTGTGACCGTAGGCAATGACGCGATCAAGATCTATTTCATGCAAGTTAGGAGTCTCCAACTCCAACATGGTTTTGATTGCTTCGTAGTTGACTTTATGGGCAATCTCTTGAAGTTCTGGTGTCCCATTCACGTGTCCAAAGTGAGTGGAAAGCAGTTCTTCGCCATATTCGTATAGCAGTTCAAATACTTCCGAGTTAGCAACTACAGCAATTTTCACCAACTCTGCCATCCCATTACGAACTTGAGCCGTTGGTAAGGTTTTCAAAAATGAGAAGTCCAGGATCACTTTCAAAGGTGCATGATATGCTCCCAAGCGATTTTTCAACTTGCGATGATTAACTGCTACCTTAATCGCTACACCTGCATCGATTAAACCAATCAATGTGGTAGGAATGCGAATGTAGTTACTCTTGCGACGGTAAGAAGCGCAAGCAAAGCCTGCTACATCAGTAATTAGACCACCACCAACGACTAAGACTGGTTCCTTACGAACCAAGCCAAAGTCTGAAAAAGCGTCAACAATTTTTTCAAAAGTTGCCAGGGTTTTATCTGGCTCTGTAATGATGATCGGAAATACTGTCAGTTCAATGTCATAGTGTCTAAAATATAACCTGATCTGCTCGCCGTAAAGTTCATGGACATTGGCATCAATTACAGTCAGACAGCGACCAAATTTCCCATAGCTATCTGCTATTTCTCTGTTTTTGATATCAAATGCACCGTTCACATAGACAAGACTAAAATCGATTTTTTCGTAACCTTGTACGTGAAACGCAGCTTCCGTAGCTTCAAACGATGCTTGAACTTTATTCATGTGTGTTGACCTTAATTCCAATTAAAAAATTGTGAGATTTCGGTAATAATTGCAATTTACCCTCATGTATGCCGGCAAGCAGTTATGCTCTTTATCCTTTCAGATAAAAGACAGGACAAGATGAGCTTTTAAGAAAAAGCTAACACTTATTGCTGACTGGTAATGTTATTAAATAACACCATTCATTTGAGTAATTTATCGCTACTACACAAACTCTCGTCCACCTCCGTGGACTAATACAAAATCATGGATTTTTAACCTGCGGAGGCAGGTTTTGCTTGTGTAGCCAAGCCACTGCGCCCTTGCGGTTTCCCGACTTGTTCGCGCAGCGTCTCCCCTGGGGAGAAGCAAGTGGCGTGCGATTTCTAATGGCCGACGCAAGTAATAAATTAGACTTTTCAAACATCCTCTTAGACTTTGCAAAAGTCATATCTTTGTAAGCTCCTCATATTAGACATCTCCAGACTTACATTTTTATATCCTCAGAGCGCTGTTTCGTTGCATTAGTCTCAAACCATAAAATGGCTAAAGACGAAGATGATTAACTGCATTCTATTCCGAATCACAGTATAATTTCTCTGTTTTCAGTAAAGTTACTACTCAGTATCTAACATAAATACCTTGGTAACTCGTGAAAAATTCAGAATTTAAATATATCTGAGTTACTAGTAACAAAAATATAACTTTATTAAGAAATGGTTTTGTGTGTTAAAAGTTTCTAAGTTTGCTTAAATTGCCTTTATACTCTTAAATTAAGCTATTTCAGCTTAAACCAGCAAATAATTTACTAGCCACTAACTTAAAAGTACATCACAAATCATAACATGAGACTAATACAAATCATAACATATGTAAATATATTTAAGTCAATCCACCATGCGAAGTGTACTGAATAACAAGCTAATGGCAAAAAAATATGTCTAAAGATAGATATTTTATACAGGCAGGTATTTTTTGCAGCAGCTATAGGACTAGTATTTGATTTTTGAAATATACGTAGGGGAGTCAGTCCTTTGGTGAGGCAGTCCGGTCTTCTCCCTTGGCGGTAGCGTCTCCCCTTCTCCCAAAGGGAGAGGCTAGCACCAAGGGAGAAGGACGCCAACGCGAGTGCGTCTCGTAAGAGTTGGACGCAAAGGAACAAGAGTTTCAGAGAGTTTTTGCGTAAGTCCTAAAATACTTAGATTTTTTCAGAAATCAAATATGATTCCTATATGTGTTTGGGTTAGCGTTAAAAACCACGCTGTTTCCATATCATATCTGCGTTTAAAATAGACACCGCTAAGTAAGTCGGCAAGAATAAACCAAACTATATTACGAAACGTAAATACACCTTAAACCCTTATAAATGACGAAGGACAAATGACAAATGACAGCCTTAGCCAGTTAGCTTTATTTGCGTCGCTCTACTTACAGCATTTTTCAGTTGTTTAGACCACAGATGAGACGGGGAGTGAGGAAGGTGGGGCCCCTGGAGGGGATAAGGGGTAATGGGGAGTAGGGAGTGGTGTAGTTCAATTACTTAAAGAGCGCTGTAACGTTGTACTAGATAGCTGTTATTCTGGCGGTAGTAAACGGGGAAATTGGCGAGGGCGATCGCTTAGTTACTTTCGATATAAAAAATTGAGTATTTCTAACAGATAAACTTTATTTAAATTAGTTTTTACAAAATCTTAATACTTCTCAACCTAGGTTAAAAAATCTTGGTATTGAGTTCATAATTAACAGCGATCGCTTTGTAAAGGTTAGTTGATATTTCTTGTCAAATTGCTGATGAAGTTACAAACTAATAGGTACAACACACGCAATTATTTTATGACTGCTATTTCTAACCTTGAATTCAAACGACCAATTTGGCAAACCGCGATCATATTGACCTTGGGCTTTTGGCTCAGTGCTAGTCTAGTTTTAGACTGGGTAATTATGCCTAGTCTTTATCTTTCTGGGATGATGAGCCAAGCTGGTTTTACCACAGCAGGCTATACGATTTTTTGGAACTTTAATCGGATGGAATTATTGTCTGCTGCGGTAGTATTGACTGGGGCATTAGCTTTAGGCAAAACCCAATATCACTGGCGTATTGGCACTATTGTTCTATCTGCGCTGCTGCTAACCATAGCTATGCTTGACACCTATTTCTTAACTCCGCAAATGTGCGCGATCGGAGTTCAACTCAACTTATTTGAAGCTGCTGCTGCTATTCCATCGACAATGGATTTACTGCACGGCGGTTATTGGGTACTAGAAGTAGTTAAGCTGGTAGTAGGTGGCACACTTTTAAGCTGGTGCTGGCGGGAGCAAGTTTAAGTAGATGGAGATGTATAACGGTGAGAATGTCCACTTCTAAATCTCACGCCAAAGACGCAAAGAAATTATTTGCGTCTTTTTGCTATTTATTTGTGACTTTTAAAACTTAAGGTTGATCTTTTACTGTACATTTTCAGCCTCTTGGGATATCTGAACAAATAAATATTTATGACAATCGTCTGGAAGATGCTATTAATTAGTTTTCATGTTCTCTTTACTGATTTATCGTGAAGTTTATATGTTTGTGCTAACTTTTTTTGAAAATTAGAGTAATCTAAATTTTAGTGAGTACGTTACTTGTCATCTACCATTTAGCTGAAAATAGCTATTTTGCAGGTATGTACTACCAATCAAGAATTTCGCTGTAAGTTACTGAATTTGTGACTCAAAATTATGTAGGGTGAGTATTTAGCCCCACACAACATTAGAACCCGTTTCCAGTACTTATGAAGCAATACAGTTCAGTTAAGCATTTCCTCCTTCTCTCTTCTCTCTTCTCTCTGTGTTCTCTGCGCCTCTGTGGTTCGTAAAAAAAGAGTTTCAGCCCTTTTGTGAACCGTATTGACTTATGAAGAGATTCCCTTGTGCTGATTTAGTCGCCTGTGCATCTCACCACATACCATCATGGCGGCAATTATCAGCTAACTCATCCTTGGTCGAAGGTTTACTATTCTCGTTGTACAAGTGATGATTTTGCCCAATCCCTACACTAAGAGTTGCTCCAATACAGTTCAGATAAGATAATTTGTCTATCGATAACGCTTGTAGAGACGTTGCAATGCAACGTCTCTACACACCATAACACCTCACCAATAACCTTAACCGAACCGTATTGAGAGTTGCTCTACAATCACAAACCTAAGTAAGCTGGCATAAATAAACTTTCATTATGTTACGAAACGTAAATACGCTTAAAGTCCTTACTAATGACCAATGACAAAGGACAAATGACAGCCCTTGCCAGTTAGCTTCAATTGCGCCAACCTACTTCAGTAAGAAATTGAGCTTTTTGAATGCTTAG
>NZ_JAIVFV010000085.1 GCF_020829445.1 Nostoc sp. CHAB 5836 | reverse complement strand
GCGTTCCCGTAGGGTAGCCCTGACTACAAACTAAAAGCTTTTATTTTTTGTGACACATGCGTAAGTCCTAAGATAATCAAACAGGTTACAAGCACAAGAAAACAAGTACTTACAGCCATAGTTTTGCTCATAATCTTCTCCTTTATGGATATATAATTTTAACATTGTTAGAGGATTTAGCCGAAGCCTTACTAGATTTATCCACTGAAGCTGATTTAGTGGCTTGGTTGCAATATCAGCAATAAAATATCTATTCTACCAAGCGATCGCTCTCTCCTTCCTCTGTGTTCTCTGCGCCTCTGCGGTTCATTAAAAAGAGCGTTGGCATAGCCTCTCCAAGAGTTGCCCGCCGTTCGCGTAGCGTCTCTAAGAGTTGGCATCGCCGGCAAAATCTTCACCGTGCGATCGCTATAGTTAAGACTACGATGTAACACTTCGCGCATCAAAGACTACAATCCCAGAAAAACGTTTAAAGTCATCAATATTAAATGTAAGTAGATGCGTAATCTGGTGTGATATTCCCAGGGCATTTCACCACCAAAATAAATTAGCCATTTCCGATAACTGATTCCAGTTCTGGAGAGAACGAATATGTCTCTCTGGATGCTGAGGCAGGCAAGTACACTGTAAATTGCGTACCTCTACCTACTTGACTGTAAACATTGACAAAACCACCGTGATTTTTAATAATACCCAGCGCTGTGGAAAGTCCTAAACCTGTACCTTTGCCTATCTCTTTGGTAGTGAAAAATGGTTCAAAAATCCGTTGCTGGACTTCCGACGACATCCCCATACCAGTATCCGTCACGACGATCGCAATATAAGAACCCACTTTCGCATCAATATTTATCTGGGCAGAATGTTCACCAATCACCAGATTTTCCGCCGCAATCCTTAAAATACCGCCATCGGGCATAGCGTCGCGGGCGTTAACTACTAAATTTATCAACACCTGATGCAGTTGAGTTGTATCTCCACGGACGTACCACAGATTTTTGGGGATATCTGTTTGACAGATGATAGATTCGGGGAATGTTTGAGCGATAATTTGCTCAATTTCTGCCATCAAAGGCTGAATTTGGACAATTGTCTGTTTACCTTCCATGCCCCGTGCAAAAGATAACACTTGCTTGAGCAAATTAGCGCCGCGTTTAACATTATTTTCTAAAGTTTGCAGTATTTGCTGACTCTGCTGATCGGGCAATTTTTTCTGCAACAGTTGAACTGACATTAAAATTGGGGATAGTATATTGTTGAGATCATGGGCGATACCACCAGCTAGAGTACCGATACTCTCCAAACGTTGCGATCGCAGAAGTTGAGCTTCTAGTTGTTTCTGCTGCGTGATTTCGGTGTTCACACTCAAAATGGATTTGGGTTGTCCATTATCATTTCGTATCAGTGTCCACCGACTTTCAACAATAATTACTTTACCTTCCCTTGTCAGTTGATGCAACTCACCCCGCCACTCACCCGTATTCATCACCCTCAAGTAAGCATCTTCTAGTTGTGGTGAAATCTCTTTATACAAAAGTTGCAAAACATTTTTACCCACAGCTTCCTCAGCCTTCCAGCCGTATAGAATCTGGGCACCTTTATTCCAGAATAAAATTTGGTTGTGGATATTTCGCACCAGAATCGCGTCAGTTGATACATCCAGCAGCGCTGCTTGCTCTTGGATTTTCTGTTGAGCCTGTTTTTGCTGGGTTATATCTCGCATCAGTGCCAAATGGATGAGCGTACCATCAGATTCGTTACGCAGTGGTACAGCATGAGTTTCCATATAGCGGCGAGTACCTTTAAATCCCACGATTGCAAACTCCAAAGTCCCTTTGTTACCTTGGCAGACACTTTTATGCAACTCGGCAAAGGCTGCTCTATACTCTGGCACAATTAGGGCATCAATTGGTTTACCAATCAATACATCAGCACTTTCCACTTCCATTATTGCCAGCCCATAGGCATTAATTTCTAAAAGGGTACCATCCCTGGCAATTAACTTGATGCATTCTGGTTCTGCATCGATCATGGCTCGTAAACGATTTTCGCTTTGACGTAGGGCCAGTTCCGTCTGCTGAAGTTGCCTGATATAACGCCACAATAAATCATACAGCAGCGCCACCAGCACGAAATCCACAATAGCAGCAATAAAAAATATAACTATCGCTTTTTGGGAACTAGCTTGTGACTGCTGCATTCCCTGCTGTAATAAATTTTGCTTTGCCTTTAAAGACTCGTCAATCAACTGTTGGATTTCTTTGCCGATTTCCTTGTCTTTATCAGATAATATTAGCTGCCGAACTGCTTCTAAGTCCTGGTTTTGTCTGAGGTAAATTTCTTGTTGCAGAATCTTGAGCCTGTTGGTAATTTTCGTCTCCAGCAAATAAACCCACTGCTGTTTTTGATGGTTTTTATTAGTTAAATTGCTGAGAATCTGAATATTGCTATTAGTTTGTTGCTCAGCTGCCAGATAGATTTGTAAATCAGCTGTATCTGCTGTAATTAGGTAATTACGTTGGGCAGTTTCAGTATTTTTGAGTGTAGATTGGAGACTTTCAATTTGCCTAATAACTGCATATGAGTCTGTCACCCATTGCTGGTTATGAATCAGCTTGACAGTGTTGCTATACGAGACTACAGCATTAGTAAAGACAACTGCCAAAGCTAGGACGAATATTACTTTCAGCTTTTGGACTCGATACCATTTTTTGCTCATGCGATCGCTCTTTCTGCCGCAGATACCCTCCATCAGTTAAGATTAGAGATTAAAAAAAAATACTGAGAATATTTTAACGATTTTGAGAATAACACGGATAACAAAATACAATCTGTTATTGTAAATATCTGGGTTTTTGGGAATGATGATTTATACATAATAGTCACAAATAAATCCGCCAATTTTTAATATAAATTCATTTTCAGCATTAATGTAGCCAATGCAGTTCGGCTCAGATAATTTGCCCATCCATAATTGTAGATATGTTGCAATGCAAGAAATTTTGTTTGGAATTGTAATTAGTGACTGACAAAAAATAAATTATCTCAAATTATTTGTACATTTATCGAGTAGCACAGATGTGCTACCCTACTATCGGTAAATCCAAAACAAAACCACGTAATATATATTCTCCACACAGGGATCATCCCAATTTTGCCAAAAGACACAGGACTGGGACAAAAAACCTGTACAAACCTCTTCCCTTTGCGACGGTAGTCGCTCATGGGGGAAACCCCCTGTTCCCGCAATACTGCGTAGGTTTTTAATATTTGTAGGTTGGGTTGAGGAACGAAACCCAACAAACCCAGCTCTTAGGTTGGGTTTCGTTCCTCAAACGCCACGTGCTACCCTGCGGGAACGCTAAAAGCGAACAAGTCTCTTAACCGCAAGGGCGCAGTGGCTCCCCAACCTACACATTTTTTATTTTTTTGCCAAAACCTGCGCAGTATTGCCCCCAACCCCCCGATAGATTGGGGGGCTTTTAGAGTTTCTTTTTCCCCCCTAAAAAAGGGGAGCCAGCGCGGTCTTCTCCCAAGGGGAGACGCCAAAGGCGATGGGGTCTCCCCAAGTGGAGCGACTGCCGTGGGTTAGGGGGGATCTTCGAGTTTGAAAACACGCCCTAGGTCTCAATACGGTTGGGTTAAAGATTTTTGCTACTAATTTGAAACTTACAATTAGCTTGACATGATTTCAGCAATATGTTAACAATAATAGTTTGTGGAAACTTTACTTCTTAAGATAAGCTCTTGGCTAACGTCATTGTCATAGGTGCCCAATGGGGCGATGAAGGAAAAGGTAAAATAACTGACTTACTCAGTCGTTCCGCAGATGTTGTGGTTCGTTACCAAGGGGGCGTCAATGCTGGACACACAATTGTAGTCAAAGGTCAGACCTTTAAGCTGCACTTGATTCCCTCTGGTATTTTGTATCCAAATACCGATTGCATTATCGGCTGTGGAACAGTCATCGATCCACAGATTTTGATCGCAGAACTCGACCAACTAAAAGAATTAAATATTTCCACTGACCGTCTGCTGATATCTGAGACAGCTCACGTAACCATGCCTTATCATCGGTTGATTGACCAGGCATCGGAAGAACGACGGGGGAGCCATAAGATCGGCACAACAGGTCGGGGCATTGGGCCGACTTATGCTGACAAATCTGAACGTACAGGCATTCGAGTTTTAGACTTGATGGATCCGGATGGGCTACGTGAGCAGTTGGAGTGGACGATTAATTATAAAAACGTCATTTTAGAAAAGCTTTACAACTTGTCGCCTCTAAATGCACAAGAGGTGATTGAACAGTATTTGGAGTATGCAGAACGCTTGCGACCTCACGTCGTTGATACATCGTTTAAAATATCCGATGCGATTAGGCGACGGCGGAATATTTTGTTTGAAGGCGCACAAGGTACGCTCTTAGACTTAGATCACGGAACTTATCCCTATGTCACCTCCTCTAACCCTGTGGCAGGGGGGGCTTGCGTTGGTACAGGAGTAGGGCCGACAATGATTGACCGGGTAATTGGAGTGTCAAAAGCCTATACAACGCGGGTAGGGGAAGGGCCATTTCCCACAGAATTGGATGGAGAGTTGGGAGAATTGTTGTGCGATCGCGGTGCCGAATTTGGCACAACCACCGGACGCAAACGGCGCTGTGGCTGGTTTGATGCCGTCATTGGTCGTTATGCCGTGCGGATTAACGGCATGGATTGTATGGCGCTGACCAAACTGGACGTCCTCGATGAATTAGAGGAAATCCAAGTTTGTGTTGCCTATGACATAGATGGGCAACGTAGCGAACACTTCCCTACCAGTTCCCGTCTATTTGCTAGATGTCGCCCCATCTACAAAACCTTACCAGGATGGCAAGTGTCAACAACTGACTGTCGCACCCTAGAAGATTTGCCACAGCAAGCACTAGACTATCTAAAATTCTTAGCCGAATTGATGGAAGTTCCCATTGCGATCGTCTCACTAGGAGCAAGCCGCGATCAAACCATAATCGTAGAAGACCCCATCCACGGCCCCAAACGCGCTTTATTGCACCCCGATGGCACACCTGCAACCTTGCTAAGTGCATAAATTAGTCATTGGTCATTAGCAAATGACAAATGACAGACGACAAATGACAAATGACAAAGGACAACTTCTATGACTATTACAGTCGAAACTCAAAAACGTCCAGAAGGCAGCAAGCCAAGAGCTTTGCGCCGTTCTGGATTAATACCTGCCAATTTGTACGGTCACAAGGGTACAGAGTCTATTTCTTTGACCATTGAAGCCAAAACTGTTGAGCGGTTACTCAAAAGAGCTTCAGTCAACAATACCTTGATTGATTTAAATGTTACTGATGTACCTTGGCGCGGCAAAGCCCTGCTGCGGGAACTTCAGATCCATCCAGCAAAAGGTACACCCTATCACCTGAGCTTTTTCGCAGTTGCAGGCCACGGCAACACCACCGTAGGAGTACGGCTGCGTTTTGTGGGAACTGCTATTGGTGTTAAACAAGACGGTGGTGTATTAGACACTGTAATCAGTGAATTGCAAGTGAGTTGTGCGCCAGAAAACATCCCAGATGTAATCGAAATCGATGTCTCTAACCTGCAAATTGGAGACAGCTTGAGTATTAGTGATATACCCTTTCCGGAAGGTGTAACACCTCTAGCTGAATTGGAGCGACTTGTTGTGAGCGTTTTGCCACCACAAATTAGTGCTGATGATGCTGGGACGGAAACTGAAGCAGCTTCTTAAGCTAGGTAAACTGTGTAATAATTTTTGATCATACCAGGGGGGAACTCCTGGTTTTTTTGTATTTGAACCGCAAAGGCGCAGAGAGCGCAGAGGATAGAGATGACAGAAGCGACTCTTCCAGTCTTAATTGAGCAAATGTTGCAGCCTGGATTTTATCCCCATGCGGTAACAGAACCTATTGAGCTAATTCAAACCCATGTTTCTTATGTGCTGTTAACTGGGGATTACGCCTATAAGCTGAAAAAACCTGTGAATTTTGGCTTTTTGGATTTTTCCACTTTAGAAAAGCGGCAGCATTTTTGTCAGGAAGAGTTGCGGTTAAATCAACGGGGTGCTGGTGAATTGTATTTAGAAGTTTTGCCCATAACTCTGGTAGAGGAGCAATACCAGTTAGGGGGAACGGTGGAGGCTGTAGAATACGTGCTGAAGATGCGCCAGTTTCCTCAAGAGTCGCTATTGAGTACACTTTTTGAGCAGGGTAAGTTAAATGAGACACACCTAGATGAGTTGGGACGGGTGGTGGCTCAATATCATGCCGAAGCACAGACGAATGATTATATTCGCAGTTTTGGTGAAGTGCCAAATGTTCGGGCTGCATTTGATGAGAATTATCAGCAAACTGAGAAGTATATTGGTGGCCCCCAAACGCAAGCTCAGTTTACAGAAACAAAGCAATATACAGATAACTTTTTTGCCGAACGTCCAGAATTATTTGCTAGCAGAATTCACAACAATTATATTCGTGAATGTCATGGGGATTTACACCTGAGAAATATTGCCCTGTGGCACGACAAAATCTTGCTGTTCGATTGCATTGAGTTTAATGAGCCGTTTCGCTTTGTCGATGTGATGTACGATGTGGCGTTTACGGTGATGGATTTGTCAGCTCGCCAGCGTAAAGACTTAGGTAATGCGTTCTTGAATGCCTACATAGAGCAAACTGGAGATTGGGAAGGACTACAGGTGCTACCTTTGTATTTAAGTCGTCAGGCTTATGTGCGGGCAAAGGTAACTTCATTTTTGCTAGATGATCCGAGTGTACCCGCGACGGTAAAGGATGAAGCGACAAAAATTGCCACTGACTATTACAAACAAGCTTGGGAGTACACTAAACGAAAGGTGGGACAAGTAACTTTGATGTCGGGGCTGTCGGGTTCTGGTAAAAGTACCACAGCCAGGTATTTAGCCCGTCAACTGGGAGCGATTCACCTGCGTTCGGATGCGGTGCGGAAACATTTAGGGAAAATTCCCCTGTGGGAAAGAGGTGGTGATGATTTGTATACACCCCAGATGACCGAGAAAACTTACACACGGCTATTGGAATTGGGAATGATCCTAGCTAAACAAGGTTTTTCGGTGATTTTGGATGCCAAGTATGATCGACAGCAGTTACGGCAAGAAGCGATCGCTCAAGCTACGAAATATCAACTTCCGATTCAGATTATCCAATGCACAGCACCGCTAGAAGTTCTAAAAGAGCGTTTGAACAATCGCACTGGTGATATCGCTGATGCCACTGCCGATTTATTAGCCTCACAAATCAAACAAGCTGAACCTTTCACTGAAGAAGAACAACCCTACGTAAAGATTTTGGATACAACCCAACCACAAAAAATAATTCGTAATTCGTAATTCGTAATTCGTAATTCGTAATTGAATTAAAAACTACAATTTACGAATTAAGTAAGTCGGTGAGAATAAATCAAACTAGGTTAAGTAATGTAAAAAATCTTGATATTAGTTTTTAGTGAGGGCTGAAGCCCTCAAATGAGGACTAAAGTCCTTATTACAAACCTTTAATTATTTACGCCGTTCTACTTAGTAATTAGTTAAGAGCTTTTTCATTATATGGCAGATAAAAAGAACGATTTCTTCAGTATTTCTCCCAGCTTCTTTTCTCAGCTACTATTTGGGGCATTTTTAACATTTATATTAATAATGACCGGCTCCGCACCAGCCCTGAGCATCTTCTTAGGTATCATGGGGGGTTTTATCTTAAGCTGGATCACAAATGTAACCGATAATAGCGCCCAGCCTCCAACTGTCGCCTCGTCTGATGGCGTTGATACAGGACTGAAATACTGGTTATTTTTCATGCTTGGTTTTGTATCTTTGGGGTATCCAGCACCCATGAGTATTTTGCTAGGTGGAATAGGCGCTTTAGCTGGAGGCTGGATTACTGCTTGGTGGGGAAGCAAGGAAGAAACAAGAACTCAGTTGCAAGTTGAAGATTCACAAGAGGGCAAAGTTGAACAACCCAACGAAAGGATCAACAAACGGCAAACAAGAAGAACCAACCGCCGTTACCGTCGCGGTGCTGGAAATAGTATCAATTTCAGGTTTTGGGAAAAGTAGTAATTTGGGAATTGGGCATTGGTCAATCATCAATAATCAATAGTTTTTCTTCCTCTACTCGCTCATCTCCCTCATTTCCTATTCCCCATGCCCGAATGGCACTATGTTTTTATATCTATCCAAATTACTACCACTGTTTTTTTATCCACTAGGATTAGCCTGCGTCAGCTTGGTAGTAGCATTAGTTACTTTGTGGAAACGGCCTCGGACTGCGGCGATCGCAATTGCTTTTGCCCTAACTTTATTGCTATTTTGCAGTAATGCTTGGATCGCTAAATCATTAGTGCGATCGCTAGAATGGCAAAATCTTCCACCTACTCAAATACCAGTTGCAGAAGCGATTGTGGTTTTGGGTGGTGCCACTAAATCAGCTTTTCCCCCAAGACCTACTGTGGATTTAAGTGAATCAGGCGATCGCGTGATTTATGCTGCACAACTGTATCGCCAAAAAAGAGCGCCTATAATCATTGTGAGCGGGGGCCGCATTGATTGGCGTGGAAGTGGCTCACCAGAGTCGGCAGATATGGCAACAATACTGACATCTATTGGTATTTCATCTGAGGCGATTATTCAAGAACCTGACTCTCTCAATACTTATCAAAACGCTGTAAATGTCCGAAAAATTTTGGAATCTCGTGGCATTACTCAGGTATTATTAGTTACTTCTGCAATGCATATGCCGCGATCGCTTCAAATTTTCCAGCGTCAACGAATCAATGCCATTCCTGCACCCACTGACTTTTTAGTTAGTGAGGGTGAGTTGCAAGAACTCGGCAGCACACCGAAAGCCGCTATACTAAATTTATTACCTGATACCGAGAACTTGCACCAATTTACCACTGCTTTAAAAGAGTATATTGGTTCTTTAGTTTATCGCTTACGCGGTTGGCTTTAATCAAGTTAGGAGTTAGGAGTTAGGAGTTAGGAGTTTGGAGTTAGGAGTAGCCCTGTCAAGGTGACAAATAGCCGGATAATAATACCATGCGATCGCAAACTAAAAAGTAGCGGAGGGTATGTTGAATGCTGGGTGCGATATTTGAGCGTTTTGTCCAACAGAGTCCAATTAGTGTAATGGTTCGAGGGTTGATGGAACGAGTATTCGCACCAGAAACAATCAACCGGATATTTGAGGAAAACGCTTCATCTCAGTACACTCGAG
This sequence comes from Nostoc sp. CHAB 5836, assembly GCF_020829445.1. GTDB lineage: Bacteria > Cyanobacteriota > Cyanobacteriia > Cyanobacteriales > Nostocaceae > Nostoc. Next base: position 18,134 of record NZ_JAIVFV010000085.1, on the reverse strand, counting down.
AACTACTTTTTTCTAGCCTTGTGGAACTAATGAGTTTAGTAGTATGGGGGATTCACCCATCAGTTAGCGGCGCGTATCGTGCAAAAGCAGAAGTTGTGAATGTTAGCCGCACGGCTGTTTACGATAAATTAAACGGGGTGGAAACAAACGTTAGTTCGGCAATTGTAAGGGAAACAGCCATAGGCATGGCAAGTTTAATAGAGTTTGTTGGTGGTAAATCACCACAAATATTAAGTGGATACAAAATCAGAATTCTTGATGGAAACTGCCTTGAAAAAACCGACCATCGTCTCAAAATACTGCGAACAATCGCTGCTGGGGCACTGCCAGGAAAGTCACTAGTAGTTCTTGACCCAGAATTAAGATTGGCAATTAACGTGTTTGCTTGTGAGGATGGTCATGCTCAAGAACGCTCGTTATTTTCCGAGGTACTCAAAACAGTCAAAGAAGGCGAATTATGGATTGCTGACCGTAACATGTGTACCGTGGGATTTTTGTTTGGCTTGCATCAAAGTGGAGCAAACTTTGTGATTCGGGAACATAAATCGATGCCTTGGAAGCCAATCAATCCATTGCAAGCAGTTGGTAGTGTTGAGACAGGAGATTTATTTGAACAAACTGTTAGTTTGAGCGATGCCGGAAAATCGTTGCGGATCAGGCGAGTTGTTTTGAAACTAAAAAAACCAGATCGCAACGGTGAGAATGAAATCGTCATTTTTACAATGCTTCCAACTCCCACTGTTACCGCAGCAGTTGTCGCACAATTATACCGAGAACGCCGCAGTGTTGAAAATCTGTTTCAAACTGTGACGGAAAATTACGAGTGCCAAATTCAAACTTTGGGCTATCCAAAGGCTGCATTATTCTCATTTTGCCTTGCATTAGTTACTTACAACATTTTGGCAACCGTTCGTGGGGTTTTAGCAAGCGTACATGGTGTGGGAAAAATTGATGCAGGACTTTCTGATTACTACATGGTTGACGAAGTACAAAGCACTTATCGAGGAATGATAATTGCGATCGCTCCAGAGCATTGGAGTGTATTTGCCGATTTTGAACTCGAACAGTTTGCCAAATGCCTCCAAGATTTGGCTTGGCGGGTTCGTTTAAAGTCTTTTCTCAAACACACCCGTGCTCCAAAGAAGAAGAAAGACCCTCCAAAGTATGACCCTCAACATCCACATGTCTCGACTGCCAAACTTTTGGCGACTACAAAACAGTCACCTTGACAGGGCTAGAGTTAGGAGTTATGAGTTATGAGTTATTAATTAGGAAGTATGGTAATTGGCTGAACTCAAAACTCTCCACTCAGTACGCAATTAATCGCGTCTCTCCCCACTCCCTACTTTTAACTTTATGTCTAAAAATTTACCCTATATTATTACATCCCCTCAACCCCAAGTTGAGGAAGCTTTTGCCGCTTACCAAACAACCCATCAGTTCTACCACGAAGTTCGGTCACGGTCAGAGTTTCAACGTTATTGTGAATGGTATCATACAACCGCAGAACAAAACCGCCAAGAGCTTAAAAGAATGCGCGGCGAACTGAATATTTTCCAGTGGCTTCGCCGCCGATAAGTGATTTATATGACTTCTAACTCATTTTCACGTAAATGTGCTTTAAACTTTTTAGTAAACTGGACTACAACTGGTAGATTAGCGCTTACGGGTCTGCCTTGCCATTGGGTGGCAATACCTATTACATCGCCTTCTATGCCTTTGATGTCAAAAGGCTGATTGCGATGTTCAGGATGATGATACACTACTACCGAATCTTTAACGCGGACGCGATCGCCAACTTTCATAACAACATTTACACCTAGCATTTGCTTTTCCACAAGTATCTGCTACAAAATATATGATTAAATCGCTTTAAATTTGATTTAATCAGCTATTTTTTGACGCTTCATCGGGGGGTTGCCACGGCAGTTCCTTCTCCTGTGGTCGTCGCTGCGCGTAGCTTGCTTCCCCAGAGGGAAGTCGGCACAACTGCCCAACGAACTCCTCCCCGTTCTAGCGACTGCCGCACGTTTTAGCAATCCGTGCGTACTTTTTTAAGTTTTTTGCAGCGTTAAATAACTATCGCCCTTGCCCTTTGTCTTTACCCCAAAAACAGGGAAATGAAAGGAAATAAGCCGACATCAGATGTGTTTAGTACTTTGACGATATATCTAACCCTTTTATCTTCAGGGTAACTGAAACTTTAAGTCAAGAAATTTTATCCAATTCAGGAAACAGCAGGTTTGCCGCCTTAATCATGAGCTTGCGTTGGATCGGTAATCAATCAATTACTTGGTCAGTCCACTCCCCCTAAGAGCTACACCTACCTAAAAAATCGGGCAATGCTTACAGCCTTCTTAGGGAAAGGGGATTTAGATTAGACCGACGAAAAAGGTTTAACCCAACGGAGTTGAATAGCGATATTAAGAGCGATCGCAGCGATTCCAAACCACAATACACTTTCAAAAGCCAACACCAAAAAAGGCAAAATTGTGCTATCTGAATTCCACCCAAGTTCTATCTGAGTTAATCCGCGCACCAAGCCAAAGGCCAGCACACCACCAGCTTTGAGTTGAGGATTTTGATTTGAGCGGATAATATAGCGGTAAGTGACACCAAATAGCAAACCAATAAAAGTTGCAATTGCACCACTCAGCCACCAATGCCAATTAACATCACTTTGCAGACTTGCGAGTGTCTGAAAATACTTTGCCAGTACTAAAGTATTCAGAAGACTGGCAATCACAAAAGTGAAACACAGAGATAAACCCCCAATTATTGCAGCTTTCAGGGATTCTAGGCGTTCTGCCATCAATTGAATATCTGAAGTTTCGTTCACTTTGCGTCCTTGGGTGAAATTTAATAGTGCAGCGATCGCGCTAACGCTGTTGAAGGATCAACCGCCCAATCCCTGTATGATAAATATTAGAAACCTTTTGTAATTATTTGAAAACTGGGACTATGGAGATTTTGACACTAGGTTGGGTATCCCTGTTAGTTGTGTTCACTTGGTCAATTGCAATGGTAGTCTGGGGACGTAACGGACTATAAGAGGCATCGTGGAAAGTCCATTCTTGAGTATTTTGGCTTTAGTTGCTGTAGTACTGCTGGTAGTAGTGACTGGTGGTATTGGTTATTTGACCCTGGCAGATTGGCGCGATCGCCGTCGCCAAGATGAAGAGAAACGCACCACCCGTAGCGCCACTCCTAAGCGGCGGTAATTCCTTTGCGGTTGAAAAATGTTTTTGTCGGGACACGATATTATCGTGTCCCGACACTATTTTTTATTAGTGTTTCTTGAAAGCGCCCCACTGGTGGCGATCGCCACCAGTTACTGATATAGAGAAACTAGTAAGTACGCTGGCGCGAAAAAAGTCAAGTATGTTAGGAAACGTAAATAAGCTTAAAACCTTTACTAATGACCAATGACAAAGGACAAATGACAGCCTTAGCCAGTTAACTTTAATTGCGCCAACCTACTTACAGCATTTCATACATTCGTCATCAATTGAGCGACCTACTGGGAACGCTTTGAGAAACGCGATAATGCTATGAACTTGTGAAATCTCTTACTTAGGAATAGCAGCATTCTATTTTTATTTTTTTGGCTTGAGATACTCAAAATTTCTCGTAAAAATAATGTGCTTAGAAACCAAGGCTCAAGTAAGTAACGTCTCCAAAGTCTTTTCGGTTCAGACAAAAACCGATACAACCATTCCAAGCCCACCTTTCCCATCCAGCGAGGAGGAGTAGGTATTGCTCCTGCTATATAATCCATACAGGCTCCACTAGTCAAAATAGTGTTGGTATGAATATGTTCAAAATTGTCAAAAATCCAATACTCTTGGCGTGGCATACCCATCCCCACCATTAATACATGGGGTTTGTAAGCATTAATTTCAGCCAGAATAGCGAGATTTTCTGGACTATCTTTATCCATATCAATGTAGCCATGAGCGCAAGCAATCTTTAAACCAGGAAATCTTTGGCACAAAATACTTGCTCCTTTTTCAGCAACTCCTGGCTTTGAACCTAAATAGAATACACGCCAGCCCTTATTAGCAGCTTCCGCCATCAGAGGCCATACCCAGTCAGCATAGGTTACTCTTTGTTCTCGTTTAATTGGAAAACCCAACAGCTTTCCAATTAACACTAGAGGCATACCATCAATATGGGTATATTCTGCCTTGGCATAAAAAGCTTGCATTTTTAAATCATTATGAAAAAGATAAAGACTATGTAAATTGTGATTAGCAATAATCCATTTCTCATTCTTATCAATAGATTCTTCAATCAAGAAATTTAAGTCGGGGATAGAGAGTGCATCGACTTGAACACCAAGAAGCTTATAAGAAAATCGTTTTTTCATCTTTTGTTTTTCTCTTGAGAATTATGAGATGTTAAATCAGTGGTTGAAAAAAATTACAAGTATGTCATTCTCTCTTCTCTCTGTGTTCTCTGCGCCTCTGTGGTTCGTAAAAAAAAAGAGTTTCAGCCCTTTTGTGAACCGTATTGCCTTATAAATGACGAAGGACAAATAACAAGTGACAGCCTTAGTACAACATTTCATTAATTCGTAGCGAATTCTCTGCGCCCCTACCCTACGGGAAGGCGAAGCGCCTATGCGTTTACCTCTGTGCGTTCCTTTGCGTTTAAATTTCAACCCTCAATTGGCCACGATTTTATGCTGCATCTGTACTTAGCCAGTTAGCTTTATTTGCGTCGCTCTACTTACACACAGCCTTTTCAAGAGTGTTTAGGGAGGTATCTTCGAGTTGACAAACAGTTCCTAGCCTCGAAGGGGAGACGCCAAGGGCGATCGCACAGCGTGTCACCCTCTGAGATACATCCCAAGTAGAGTATCAACTCACACCCTTTAAAGAGTGGGTTCCTTCTTCCTTCTGCCTTCTGAATTTCATCATGATTTGCGCAATATTGTGCGCTCTTGCATTCCAGGAATATTTTTCTGTAATTAAGCTATATGCTGTATCTACAAGTGATTGATATTTATCAATATTTGAAGCAGCCTCAAGCACTGTATTAGCGACTTCTTCCCTAGAGTATCCTGTTACTAAAAGATGTTCTAAGTGGCGAAATTCTTCTAAACCTCGCAAGCCTTCCGGTGTTGATATAACTAACTTTCTACTAGCGAAATAATCTAATGCTTTATTGCGAGCGCCACCTGCTACTGCTTGTTTTGAGAATGGCAGTAAAGCAATGTCTGCATATTTAAGATGGGCAATAAAATCTTCTCTTTTAGAGAAAAAGCCTAAAAAAGAAATATTAGAAGGTATTGCTTCTAAAATATCACTACTATCCCTACCAATGACAACAAAATGTACTTCTTTTTGATAATTTTCAATAGATTTAGCAACCTCAATAGCCATTGATACAGACATATCATTAGTTGGAAATTGAAATGTTCTGGGAGCAATAATAACGACTATTTTAGCTGGTCTGAATGCTTGATAAGGGTCTTTATCCGGAAAACATTCAGTATTGACTAAATCTTCATTCACTCCATTGCCGACGCAATAAATTTGCTGTGGAATTTTACCATACCACTGTGAAATTAGTTTAGGAATTGATTCACCTGCGGCAATAATTGGACTACCAGAGAATATCAAAATTCCCTGAGCAATATATGTCTTAACACATTGTGTAAACTCTTTGAAAGGGTTGGCAACTGAAAACAATCGCATCCAGTATTCATACGGCGAAAATGTATGAAAATCTAATATGAGAGAGGAATTACTGTATTTTTGAAGCTTTAGTACAATGAAAGCAGCCAATCCAGGTAGTGTTTCTTGAGCATACACAATATCTGGGCAAAACTCGTCGATGCACTTTTTTATAGCTTGAATATATGAATTCAAGCTTCTTGAACCAATCGAAATAGAAGGTGCATAATTGACAGATAAACAATCTAATCCTAGCTGAAAAACATCAAAATATTCCGTAAGATATTGTCCTAAATAAAAAGGCCTAGTAAATGCACCGAATGGTTGACTGGAATCGAGGGTTGAGACAATTAGTAAGCGTTTACCCATAAAAGGATTACTGATTATTTGAAGATTTAATAATTTGAAATCAGTGCAAGTATTAAAATTTTCAGTTAGTTTGATTGATATCCTCAGAAAAGGTGGGAGAAGTCGCCAAATCCTTGTAACCAATAATTGCTCTGATATAGGGTAAAAACCAGTAAAATATCCAGAATTTTCCAGAGTGTCTGCTACAAAATATAGTCCAGGATTTTAATGGAAATCCTTTAATGTTCAGTATTTTTTTCAAGCGTTCTAATATGTTTAAATTGGTATCTGCCCAACTATTGCGGATAGAATTTTTAGTACAAGTACCAATATATCCAGGGGCTACCCATATTTGACAACCTAATTTACGCGCTCTGAGGGCATAATCTAAATCTCCTAAACTGTGAACGAAAGCTGTATCAATATTGCCAACTTTTGCAGCAACACTTTTAGGAATTAGCACGCAGTTGCCATACATAGCATCACAATTTTGGATAACAGAACTTGGTTCTAAAAATTCAAACTTGTTAGAATACCACTTTTTGGATTTTACTGCTCCTCCATAGGTTGCTCTTCCTGTAATTGAGTCTTTAGTTGAACCAACTACAATTGAGTCTGGATAACCTTGTTCAGCCAAATTTTGGTGAATCTGTAATAATTTATCGACAGCATTGGCTTCCAAAAATGTGTCATCATTCAACCACAAATAATAACTATATTGATTTTTTATGGCTTCACCAAAGGCGAGATGCATTCCTCCTACCCAAAATAAATTGCCATTACCTTGAAGAATTTGTACCTCTGGATATTCTGTTTTGATAGCTTCTGTAGTCCCATCAGAGCTACCGTCATCAGTTAAATAAACATCACAATGATTTTTTTGCTGATATAAAGCTTGTAGACAGGTAAGAGTTGTATTCCGCCTGTTGTAGCAGGTCATAATTACGGCTAGATTTGCTTGCTTCATCTCATTTTCCTCATATAATATCTACAAAAAATTAGTACAACTAATAAAGTCTTACAATATTTTTACAGATTTACCTTCATAATCCGAAGATCTAATTTATACCTTAGATATATTTTTAGATTAGTTTAGAATTTAACCATCTTTTCTATCCAGCCAGTGAAATTAATATCTAAACTAAATTTTTTTAGTTTTTGCTCCAGTCTCCTGACCACCAACATATGTCGATGCCAAACTGATACGCGAGGCATATTAAGTCTGACAACCTCTTGACATAACCATCGATATTTATCTGAATTAATATTGATTTGCTTCAATCTTTTGATTTGTCCATTCCAATCGTTATAGAAAAACAAATTGAAGTAATGAATGGATATAATATCATCCCAATGTTTAATTTGTAGTTCTGTCGATAAACGGTTATGTAAAGGTAATGGATAACTATAATTAGGAGGAAGATGTTCGACGTTTTCTTCCAAGGCACATAAAGTTACAGACAAAACAGATTGCTCAACAAAATAAATACCCTGGGGAGGAGTAATATCCAGACGCATTACTTTTTCAAAGTTCTCTTTCCAAGTTCTAAATATACCTGCACTTCCTCTTACAGCAACCAAACCAGAATTCCAGTAAGCTCGGATTCTTCTATTACCAATTGGTGTATCAACAAATACCTCACCCTTTACCCCCAGCACTTCATATAGTTTTTGCCAGTACCATTCTTGAGGATCTTGCAGACCCGTAGAACCAATTCCTTGACCGTACTCAGGACGTATGCGAACGTTACAACTTCTTGGCAATAACAATTCTGTTGGTTCAGAAAAAAAGCATTTGTCACTATCTAAGAAAACTAATATTTCTGCATCAATATTTTGTTCTGCATAGGCACAAACTAAGGGTTTATTGGCTAAATAATATTCATGAAATTCTCGATTTATAGAAACTTGTTGATGAGTCACCTGCAAGGCTTCAAATGCCTGTTGGGTTTGCTTTGATATTGGTTCACCTACTCTAGGATGAAAACTATATATAGGTGTGTCTCTCAATTTGCCGCAGAATTTACGAATACTTTCTGCAAGCATTAAAGATTGACCTTCTAAACGACCAGGTTCTGTACAAATTATAAATGCTATAGGTATTGACATACTATGAAGTATTTGTTTACTAAGTTAATTACTGAATGAAGATTTATGGTTCTACCGCTCCCCTATGCTGTGGTATGAAAATTCAGGTTTTATCAGAAGCTTTAAAACCTGAAAACCCAGTTATTCTAAATAACACAGTCTATAAGACGAGTTTATTATTAAAGTCCAAAAAAGGAGCGATAGAGGAAGACTTATTTATCATCAATATTTCCTGAAACAAAGCTGAATAACGACGTGCTTGAAGCTCCACAGTGAATTCTTGTTCGGCTTTCTTGCGAGCATAGAATGACAGCTTTTGCAGCCTCTCTTCATTTTCAAGTACCCAGGTAATTCCTTTGGCAAAATCCTCGACTTCATAAGGTTTAGCCAAATAGCCGTTCTGCTGATGATCAACAATATCTTTTAAGCCAGTAGAATTAAACGCCACAACTGGAGTACCACAAGCGAGTGATTCAGAAGCTGTCTGTCCAAAAGATTCTTGAAGAGAAGGTACAAGCATTACATCAGCTGCTGAGTAAACAGTTGCTAAAGATATATCATCGTGTAAGTGTCCTAAATAGTTCGTTTTGAAGCCCAAATCAGGTGGATTTTCGGGTTGAGATGCTCCAAAAATCACAACTTCCAAGTCATCCTTCCAGCCAGATTTACTCAATTCTTGTAAAGCTGGCTGCAACAAATAAAATCCTTTATTTCGATCGCTTGTTGCTTCGATCGCTCCAAAGACGATCAGCTTCTTATCTTGGGGTAAATTCAGTGCTTCTCGTGCAAAATGTTGATTAATCGGCTGATATTTTTGAGTATCTAGTCCGTGGGGAATTACCTCGATTCGGAAGTTCTGGAACAAAGAACTAGAACGAGCGCACTGCGCTAACCAAGAACTTGGTGAAACCAGAGTTAAATTTAAATTTTTCCAAGCTTTTACTTTGCGTTCCCATACCCAACGGGATAAATCCCATTCATTAGCACTATTGAGTTGAGGACAAGCCCCACATGATACTTTGTAGCGATCGCACTCACCAGCTACATGACATCCTCCAGTAAAGTCTCCCATATCATGAAGAGTCCAAACTAAAGGTTGCTTCAGCTTGGTAACTGTTTCTATCTGCATAAATCCGGCCCGAATCCAATGTAGATGGATGATATCGGGAGCAATTCTTACAACTTTAGAACCAACAGTATCTGGCAACCATTGAACAGAAAACGAGCCATTAGTGCGCTTTGGATAAAGCTTTAATGGTAAAGCTTCAAATGTCAGTTTTGCTCGCGCGATGCCTTGAAATAGTCTAATTTCGGGTGCAAGTACTGTTTTGTCATTAGTAATTTTCTCTTGCACCAGCATTTGTGAGTTGACACCGATATGTCTTAACCCTTGATGTAACCTATAGGTAGCACGAGCTGCACCACCATTGATATCAGATGTATTAATCAGTAGAACATTCATTGCTACAAAGTTTTTTGTATTCTCGTGAATAGTTTAGTCTCTGATGCTGTTATGGCTTCACCGCACACTAGAACCTGCACCAGATCAAGTAATAGTTAATAACTACTTAAGCTCTGAATATTCTGTTGAACGCATTTCCAAGTAAGGACGCTGGGACTTTGGCCTTAAATTAACCTGAAGCCAATAACGCCAATGTCTGACACTGGCTTCTGCGTGATGAAACAAGGTTTTTTTCCAAAAAAGGATATCTGGATTAATTGAAGCGACGGTGGGTTTAACTTTAGAAATTCCTAATCGGCCATAGCCGAATGGTAAAAAGTGAGCAGTAAAAGATTTTCTGGAATGCTTCGGATTGACATTTTGAAAAGCACCATGAATTAAATAAGGATGCCAGAACAGAACCGAACCTTTTTCCAGCAACATACTCTGTGGTTGGTAACTCTGTTCTTTTATTAGATTTTGAATGTTTTGGGCATATTCTTCATGATCACTAAACAGTGGAACATCAGTATTTCTAGAAATTACAGAACCCTTGTGGGTTTTAGGAATTACAAAAAAAGCACCTGCATCTTCTTGGATATCTTCAAGTGCATACCAACATGCAACTAGATTACCAGCAGGATCACTGTCTAAATAGTAATGATCCTGGTGAGCTACAGTGCCAGTAGATTTATCAAAGAACATTGTTTGCCATACAATATGTTTTTGTTTATCTGTAAGTGTTCTCAATACCTGAGAAACCGAGTCTGAGCAAATAATACTTGATGCAGATTGACAAAAATCTTTTTGGAATACTAGTTCTATTGGATTAAGAATAGAACGCTCTATAAATCCTTCTTCATTGATGAAAAGTTTTTCTGGTCTATTAGTATCTTGAGAGCGAAAATAATAGCTTTTTGCTCCTTTAAAAGCCTCATATTTCTCAATAAAGTCTGTAATTTTATTTGAAGAAATGGCATTTTTTACAACTACATAACCATTCTCTTTATAGTAATTCTTAATCTCTTGGCTTTCATGAGATAAAAAAGATTGTAACATGATTTTTTCTCCTAAGAATTATTTAAACATGAAACTATTTCGGAAAGCTATTTAAGTAAATTGGTGCGAAAAAATCAAAGTATATTACGAAACATAAATAGCCTTAAAACCTTTACTAATGACCAATGACAAAGGACAAATGACAGCCTTAGCCAGTTATCTTTAATTGCGCCGACCTAGTTACTCACAACTAAGAGTTAAAGATAACGAAGTTGTGAGATACATTAGCCAATTCCAACTAGGAGTTAATAATCGGGCTTCCGAGAAATTTACTATGACAATAATAACTAGTATCTGCATTGGCCAATAATCTTCCGGTTTTTTGGCGACAGAAATAATTCGATTCAATGCCATTACAAAGAACCGGACAAACCCTGCTACAAAAGTCAAAAACCCTAATAATCCTAATTCTAACAATAGTTCTAAAAACCCATTATGAGCATTACTTGCCCAATCATAAGTAGCTCTTAGATTAGATGCTGCATTACTAGTCCAAAATCCCGAAAATCCATAACCTAGCCAAGGTCTTTCCAAAATCTTAGAAACTACTAGCTCCCAGAGATCAGACCGGCCATTAAAAGTAAGGTCTTTACCGGAAGTACCAACTACAATTTCGGCATTATTAAGAAGTAATACTGAAGATACAATTAGCAGCATTAAAGCTGAAGTCATCATAATCACTTGTAATTTATAATTAGTTTGTTTCAGACATTTGTATAAAGGTAAAAGTAATATCATTGTCAACAATATCGTTAAAGATGTTGTTGAACGTGAGAGGATAATTAGACATAGAGATATCCCACATAGTGCCCACATCAACCAGCGATATCCATAACTACTAAGAGCAAGGTGGAAAAAAACTCCTGCACTCCAAGCCATCATGTAACCTAATTCATTTTTATGACCATAAATTCCGCTCCACATATTTACTAATTCAGGCGATTGGTGAATATAACCTGGGATGAATGCAGAAAATAGCATAGATAATAATGCAGCTACACCAAGCGCCCAAGCTATTAGCCTGATTTGTTCCCTAAGGGAATAACGCATTGCCAAATAGATTGCAAGAAAATATATTCGGATTAGACCTCTTAGATACGTAAGACTAGAACTTAGGTCTTCTGACCACAAGAGAGAAAATATAACTATTGCTAGTAAAAAAAAATGTAGCGGACTTCTGGTAGTTACATAAATAAAACCTTTCCAATATAAAATTAGGAAATAAAATAGGATTAAATATGAAACTATATTGAACAAAGTATCTAGCTTATCGCCTCCAAGGGTAGACATGGAAACTTCTTGCGCAGGATGTATTGTTAAAGCTCCTACAGCAATGAGTAATAGCAAGATAGTTAATATTTTTTCTGTTAGTTTTACCTTCATTGCTGAAATTTAATTTCTCTATTAAATTACTACTATAATCACTATTAATTTATTATTGGTAAGTTCAATCTTTTCTTTACTTCCTCTTTAAAAATATCCAGTAAATTTGCTTGATAGACTACTTTCTGCGTCAGATTATCTGCCTCTACATTCCTAACAATAAATGGTGGGTGCTTTAAGGGAAATTCCATTGCTTGCATCGACATATTAATAAACGAAAATTCTTGATTGGAAGTGAAATGAGTTGCATCTGCACCAACACCAACATTAGAAATTAAATTGACATTGGGAATAATGCTTAAGCTACCCTGTATCCAGCAAGCGAATGTCCATTGGTAATCCCAAGTTATACCTGTAGGATTGTCATAAACAGACTGAAATATTCGTTGCCAAGAATTTACTGCTTTCGGGTCTATAAGAATGTTATGCAAAAAGTTTTCTGCTTGTGCCTCTTTCCAGAGTCTGATAGTCAAATCATAATGTTGCCAAGCACGTCTCCAACTTGCCCAACCCCAGCAGTGGTTATAACGAGAAAAATAGTAACTGTAATTTGTACGTTTTCGTCCCAATTGAAGATTTTGAGCAGAGATTGTGGCAATTCTGGTATCGTTTCTATATTTTTCTAGCAGTTCTTCACTAAATCGGAAAAAACTGGGATGAGGGATACAATCATCTTCTAAAATAATTGTCTCTTCAACATTATTAAATACCCAATCTAAACCACTAGACACTCGTTTTGCACAACCTAAGTTGATATTAGAATAATTCTTGATAACTTCGCAGTCCCAATCAACTTTCTCAATAATTGCCCGAGTTGCTTCACACTTTTCTACCTCACTTTCGCGGTCAGTGCGGGGCCCATCTGCAATTACAAAAAGTTTTTTTGGCTTGGCTTGACGAATAGCATCAAAAACTTTCTCTGTTGTTTGTGGACGTTTGAAGATAATAAAAGTTATTGGTGTTTGTATCATAAAAAGGTTAAACAATAAAAATCAATATTTGTAAAATTGAAAGAGCGATCGCACCTGAATCTTAAATATTTTTTGTGTTCTTGGATCAAAGGCGTTACATAGAAAAGTAGCGGCAGCTTGAGATATGATTGTTGCGATCGCAGCCCCAAGTCCCGCATATTTAGGAATCAGTAATAAATTGAGAATAATATTCAGTATTGCCCCAAATAAAGTCTTCCCTAAAGAAACGTTGTTCAAACCTTCAGCGATAAACCAAGGTGATGTTGCAAGACCCATAAAGACAAACAAAGAAGTCCAAATATGAACGGCTAATATTGTTCCTGCTTGTGCATATCCACTTCCAAACATCACCATAATTATCTTGTCAGATAAGAATGTCATTGGAAGAGCAATTGCAAAAGATATACATGTCATTAGACTTAGTAATTGTCCTATTCGCTGATAGTAAAGACTTTCTGATTTCTCTTTAGCTGAGTAAATTGAAGGAGCAACAGAAGAAACAATAGCCCCGGGAATAAAATACCAAATTTCAGAAACACGGACAGCAGCAGAATAAATTCCAACCTCAGTATTTCCGATCATTTGACCTAACATCACCTGATCTATTTTCATATAGATCAGGATAGCAAACCCCGAAAAAATTAGAGGTAAACTCTCTTTCAGAAGAGTTCTAGCAGCAGAAAAACTCCAACGCCATAACCACAACGAAGACCCTTTGACTTGGTAAACAATTAGCAAGCCAATTGCACTCATCGCAAATTCTGCTAATGTTACCCAAGCAAAAGCTAACAATGGTGCTTTTGTTAAAATTAGTGCGATTTTGATGGTACTATTTAGCAGAAATGCTATGTTTTTAGCGATCACAGTGTATTTTGACTGCACCTGTGATTGAAACCATACTTCAATAGTATCAGCCGCCCTAAAAATTCCTGCCATTGCTAATATTGCAACTAGCCATATCTTCAGTGTTTCATGCTCACCTAAGAAAAACATAGTGCTAACTACCAATAAGACAGAAGCAATTCCACCCAAGAATTTTAGCCAAAAAGTAGTTCCTAAAATTTCCTCTTTGTTTGATGATTGACGGACAATATGGCGAACTACTATCTCGTCCAGTCCTAGAGTAAAAATTGGGCTAAACAAGCTAACAAAAGCTAAAGCATAGTTAAAGAGACCATACTGCTGTACTCCTAAGTAGCGTGCTACCCATACTCCTACGACCAAGCTTGCACCCATACGTAAAATACGGTCAGCAAACAACCAACCTGTATTGGTAATAATTGCACGCAGTCCAGATCGAGATTTAAATTTTGATAAATGTTTAATTTTTAATTTACTTAACATTATTTTTAAGAATTAATAATGTGACATTCTGTATCGCCATCAAGATTATGTATTTTTTTAGTTTCATAGATAACAAGTTAACTATATTTATCTTACAGATTACATTATTTATCGTCGGCAATATTTTAAATTTACCAATTATAAAAGTTTTCAATAAATAGCTAATTAATAAAATCATGCCCTTGATTTTCCAAAATAAATTCTGCTCAAACAAAAATATAATTTTCAAATATGAAATAAAATCTTCATATTTTGGATATGGGATTGTTTTTAACTCATTGAGAGATGTGAAAGCCAAGAACAAGGGTGAACTCAAATTATTTTTTTGCAAAATGTAATTAAATAGGGAATTGCGTTTCCAAAATCTCTTGTATTCATAGTTGTTGTCTATGTCTAAAAATTTATTATAATATTGATTATTTTGATGTATTCTATATCTGACTAAAAGTTTAGATATATAAAACTTTTTCGCCCCTACTAAAGAAGCTCCCCATACTAGACAGTCATCAGCCCTTACAGACCAATCTTCTATATATGGAATAGGTAAAACTTTTCTGATTATTTCTCTACGTATTGATAATGTTGAAGTTATGGAGCCAATCCATTCACCATTATATAAAGTTCTGATTACTGAATAACCCAAATCTAAATCAACTGCATGACTTTGGAATATTCCTTCTTCTGCTCCAAATTTTTTATACGCACAAAAGAGAAAATCACATTCACTACATTTCCTATAAAAATTTAAGGCGGTTTCTAGATATTGAATTTCATAAATATCATCGGCATCTAAAAAAAATATAATGTCCCCACTTGCAGCTAAAAACCCTTCGTTAAAGGATGATAATTGTCCTTGATTTTTTGGTTTAAAGATAGATTTCACATTAGCTAATTGAGTAAAATTATTGATTACTTCCGCAGAATTATCTGTGGATGCGTCATCAACAATAATAATTTCATCAAATTTTACCGTTTGATTTAAAACACTATCAATGGCGTCTGAGAGAAATCGTGCGTAGTTGTAATTATTAATTAAACAAGATGTTTTGATCTGATTTTCATCCATACAAAAAGGCCTGAGCAGATAATAAAATAAACAGAAGATTGTTTGGACAAATTTATCCGAGAAGTTAACGCTCTTTAGAAAATTTTGTTAAGCTGCTAGATACTAAATCTTGTTCAATTTGTGGTTTTTTGGTGTCATAAAAATAACTATTAGGTTCATTTTTAGTATTCACACCATTGATGACTATCCCTAAAACCTTCTGACCTGACTGAGTTAAAAATTCTTTAGCTGAATTTGCACTGTTAAGGTCAACCACTCCAGGACGAACAACTAATAAGATACCGTCAGTGAGGGTGCTTAAAACAGCAGCATCTGCTATTCCAGATAAGGGAGGAGTATCAAAAATTACAAGATCATAATCTCTCTCAAAATTACTAATTAATGTTGCCATGCGTTGAGAATCTAGCATTGCTACTGGGTTGGGAGGTAAAACTCCAGAACTAAGAACGTCTAAGTTAGGCATAACTTCTTGTACAGCCGCATCTAAAGAAACTTGTCCAATGATGACATTACTTAGTCCGATCGCATTTGTTAGCCCCCAGATATGATGCTGTATGGGATGACGCATATCTGCATCTACCAATAACACCCGACGCCCCGCCTGAGCCATAGTCACAGCTAAATTTGCAGATACGTCAGACTTTCCTTCTTTGGCAACGGAACTTGTAATTACAATGCTTTTGAGCGGTTTATCAGAACAGAGGAACTTCAAGTTCACTTGTAGTATTTGGTATGCGTTACCAACAGGGAAGTAAGGAATATCTCTGCCAATGATTTTGGGAATAGCTCTATCAAGTCCTGTTATGGAAAAATGATCTTTAGCATTTCTGGCTTGTGTGGGAATCACTCCCAAAACACTGTATCTCAAGACTTCTTTGGCTTCTTTGACAGTCTTCACCGAGCGGTCTATCAAGTCTAAACTAAAGGCGGCAATGATACCTAAGAAAAGACCAACTCCTCCTCCACCAATAATAAACAGGATTTTGCGAGGCCCTTCTGCTTTATCGGGGATTAAGGCATAGGAAATGACACGAGCATTAGGAATCTTTTGGTTCTGTGCAATATCAATTTCTTGGCGTTTCTTTAAGAGTGTTTCGTAAGTTGTTTGAGCTGCTTGTAGCTTGCGTTCTAGCTCTCGTTGGTTCTGTTCTAGCCTTGGCAAATTATTTGCTCGTTTGATGTAAGCATCTCGCTGTTGCAAGAGTGTGCTAATTTGTCTCTCTAGACCAACGCGTTCTGCCTGAGCGCGAGTAATATCTGCAATTAGTCCTTGCCGCAATTCTCCAACCTGTAAACTTCCCTCTGTTATCTGCGCTTTACCCGCTACTTGTCCGATGCGCTCTTTTAGCAAGCTCTTAAGAGCTACGACTTTTTCTTCTAAGTTAGTAATTGTAGGGTGTTCAGGTGCAAAACGAGTCCGCTCTAGTGCCAATTGGCTTTCTGTTTCTTGGAGTTGGATAAGCACTTTTTGAACCCCAGGTGCTTGACTCAAGTCAGATGCGATTACACCTTGCTGTGAATCTACCTGAGCTTCACTGCGTAACTGTTCTAAACGACCTTTGACATCATCTAGTTGAGCTAAAGCTTGAGAAATTTGGTTTCCTAACTTGGAAATCGTATCGACTGCTGCGCTTGCTTCTTGTTCCAAGACAACAACTTTATTCTTTTCTTTAAATAGCCGCAGTTTTGATTCGGCTCTTTTAACAATTGCCTCAGCTTTGGGTACTTCCGTTACCAGAACCTCTTTGGCTGCTAGTGCTTCATTCTGATTAGCCTTAATATTTAGGTCGATATAACTGTCGATTACTTTATTGACTATTTTGGCAGCCAGTTCCGGATCACTACCTTTATAAGAAAGTTGTACAACATCAGTGCCTTTGATTCCTTCTATTTTTAGTTGTTTTGCCAAGTCTGGAATCGACAGTATTTTGCCTTTACTATCTTTGAGCTTGAGGGAATTAATTGTTTTCTCAAACACTGGATTTGATCCAATAACTCTCACCTGAGTTTCCAGTGGATTGTCGTTCATATTCAAAGCTTCTAGGCGTCCTATATCTTCCGGTAAGCCTGTGAGGGAGGAAGAACGATTTGTTTTGATCATCAAACTTCCTTCTGCCTTGTATGAAGGTTTTAGGGAAAATGCATAGAAGCATCCAAGGCTAACAGCTATGCTAAAAATTCCGACTAGAGGTAGCCAACGCCGTTGAACAACTTCTAAGTATTTGTGAATATTTACTTCTTCAAAGTTGGGTAAAGATTCCATCGTCATAATATATACAAAATTTTATAAAAAAGACTATTTTTTGACAGCAGATTTTTATCAGTATTTCCCCAGCATTGGCACTGTAGTCTACTTGCAATGGTCATATTTGCGTTAATTGTCATCTCATGCTTTTTTGCTGAGGTTGTTCAATATCTGAAGTAAACTAATAGTTTTACCAGTGACAACTTGAACTGATATTGCTTGATATTATCCTGAGAACAAAAACACGATAATTCACAACTTTGTCCTTGATTTAGTGGCGTTCCATTTTTTTGGTTAATTAGTGTTTTGTTATTACGAATATAACTATGGATTACTACCCTAACAGTTAACATCGTATTATGTAAAAACACTGATTTTAATAACTTTACAAAGAATTTATGGATAGCAGTATATTCGCTGTATGTTTACTCATTTTGAAAAAACAAGATAGATTAATTCTTTAAGGGCAATGAATAGGGCAATTATGCCAGCCTATAAGCAATACAAC
>NZ_JAIVFV010000084.1 GCF_020829445.1 Nostoc sp. CHAB 5836 | reverse complement strand
TAAGTCGGTGAAAATAAATCAAACTATGTGACGAAACGTAAACAGGCTTGAAACCCTTACCAAGGAGGAATGACTAAGGACAAATGACAGCCATCACCAGTTATCTTTAATTGCGCCGACTTACTTAGTACTCAACCAATCCAAAATTGCTGGATGAGGGGGACAAGGGAGAATTATTGAACAAGTTTCTTCCTTGTCTCCCATGCACCATGCCCAATACCTACGGCAATTCTACCGAAGTTGGTTTAGCGATATGTGGCAAACCCCAACCTAATTTTTCTCGCAAAATTCGGAAAAACTCAGGTGGTTGTAGACGAATAAATCGGGCACTATATTGCGATCGCTCCATATATACTCGATCCTCTGGTAATATATAACACCCACCATTGCCATCTACTACCATCACCAGCCGAGGAATATTGACTGGGTAGATATTAACCGATTCAGTATCTGGAAATACCAATGCTCTAGAAGCTAGGGAATGGGGACAAATGGGTACTAGCTGTAAAACGGGTACGCCAGGTGTCACCACTGGGCCACCAGCACTCAATGAGTAAGCTGTAGAACCAGTAGGGGTAGAAACAATCACACCATCGGCCGCAATATCTACTGGCGCATGACGTCCTATGGCAATTTCAAAATGGCACATACAGGTCAAAGGTTCCCGGTGCAGCACCATTTCATTCAAGCAAAGGGCTTCCCACAGCACTGAATCTCCCCGAAGCACTTTGACGGTGAGCATGGCTCGTTCTTCAATTTCATACTCACCCGTCATCGCCTGTTCTAGTGCTTGGGGCAATTGATTCAGGAAAGTTTCTGTCAAAAATCCCATGTGGCCAGTATTCACTGTTAGCAGTGGAATACCACAGGGGGCTACTTGACGAGATGCTGCTAAAACAGTGCCGTCTCCCCCTAACACCACTGCAAACTTCATATCTGAGTCAAAACCAGGGGGTGTCAGACCGTCAATGGGGGTGTGGCATATAGGACTCTCCGGGTTAGGATATCCCAGTATGCCACCGATACTGGATGTGATACATACATTCCAACCGGCTGCGGTTAGCTTGTCTTTCAACTCGATAGCGACACGGCCCGCTATCGGTTTAACGTCATTGTAGATAATGCCTGCTTTCGGCACACTCAAATATCCAAGTTTAGGCGATGCTCTGTATTATTTGACACTCCCTAGCCTGATGGCATGGGGATTCTTGGTTCACTGATACACCTTTAAACCGCCTATCCTTTCGGCATTACTTAAACCAAAAACCCGTTCAATTGAACTAAGTTTCGAGCCTAATTTAGACAGCCCCAGAGGGCTTATCTCCCCAAGCTTTAGAGGATTTCTCCCCTTGTTTCCGTGTGCCCCACGGTACCTTTAATTAACAAGTTTTTGACTTTTCTGGTATGGGTGCGCGTTGGCTACCCCAGCTATGTTTATCGTGGTTTTCGCCGCCCACTAACCATTATTATTTCCTAGCCAGTCGTATTGGGGTTGGTTATCCATTTGTGCTAGCGGTTATTCTACCTGTGATATTTTGTTATTATACCAATCACCGGAAACTTTCAAGACAAATTTAGAGAATTAAAGCCGTCTTTTATGACGGGGCTTTTACCCAAATTTTCGGTAATCCTTACACATTTTGACCATGTAGTCATTAATCTAGAGTCAAATATTCAGAGTCTAGAGTTTTACGACTAATGTTTGTTTTGTGATGATTATTGACTATTGGCCTTTGAAGACTCTTTAAAAGGAGTTTTTTTAGGTTTCTGCTTTTTATTTTTATTTTTCTGGTAGTCTACCTCCTTGAGCTTCTTCATAATTCGGCTGAAATACTCTTGGAGATAGCTTTCGAGGGTTGTGGTTTGTTGCTGATCTAAACCAAAGACTGTGTACACTTCATCCATTGAAGCATTTAACTGTTTACCACTAGCCAATACTTCTGTAAACGCTAGCCTGTCTGCTACGTTCCATCCCCACTGAAAGAACCGCATTAAGCCTCGCACAGCACGGAGTAAGTTTATTGGCATCCGTGTTACTCTGGCGTCTTTTCCAGATAAACGTTCGCACAGGTTGATGATTTCTTCTGCACTCCATGCACGAGTCCCGACTACAGGAAAAGCTTGGTTTTCCGTTTCTGGTACACTCAACGCTCGGATAGCAAACTTAGCAATATCCTGAGTGTCCATATAAGCGATGGGAGAAGAATTACCTGTCACCCAAACTGGCTGTCCTTCCAAAATCGGAATCCCGTACTGACCGATTAACCCTTGCATAAACCCAGCTAGCCGCAAGATGGTGTAATTCAAGCCTGACTCAGCCAAGAAGAGTTCTGTACATCGCTTAATTTCCATTAGCGGTACTTCTGGGTATTTATCAGCATCTAAAATCGAAAAGAAGATAAAACGCTCTACACCTGCTGCTTTTGCTGCTTGAATTAATGCTACTTTGCCGTCCCAGTCAACTTGTTTGATACTCAGTGAATCTGTAGGGCGAGATGTTGAGGCATCAATCACTTGGGTTACACCTTCTAATGCTTCCGCAAGGCTTTCGGGATAACGCAAATTTCCCGGTACAAGTTCTGCACCCCATTCTTTAAGAAAAGCTGCTTTTTTACTGCTGCGGACAACACAGCGTACTTTATACCCCTCATCGATAGCACGACGAGCCACTTGTCTTCCTAAGGTGCCAGTGGCACCGACGATTAATAATGTCATGAGGGTTGTAATAAATTTTAATGTTTTATGAAAAGAATGTTATCAGAATAACCTATGCAAACAAAAGTTTACATCTTTTCTCAGAAAATCAATATTATCTTAGAGAGATTTATGGGAAAATAGCTGTCCGGTTAACGGACAAGCTTCTTTTGATTTCGATGAAAAAGCTTATGGGGAATGGGACAGACGCGATTAATCGCGTCTGTGGGGAGAATAATAACTCTTAACTTCTAGTTCCTAACTCAGCACTCAGCACTAATTATTCTTCTGTGCCCTGAATTTTCAGTAACAACGCGCCTAAGCCCCAGCCCACGAAGATTAAACCGAAAGACAATAGAGCTGCATTCAAAATTTCGCCGCCCATTGGTGTGTTCTCCTTATGCAAAGTGGTGTGTAAACTAGGTCTACCAGAAGCTTTTCGATAGTTGCTGTAGGATTAGACCTGTGTAAATAATTTTAAACTAGTTTAGCAAGTAATCCCTACTGGTTTAGAGGGCAATCTCTACTGTGGAGAGGAGATGAGGGGGATGAGGGGGATGAGGGGGATGAGGGGGATGAGGGGGGTGAGGGGGGTGAGGGGGGTGAGGGGGATAGGAAAAGTTGATGATATTAATTCCGGACTTACGCAAAATAATGAACAAACGAACCGCAAACGCGAGTGCGTCTCGTAAGAGTTGGACGCAAAGGAGAGGCAGCGCGGTCTTGGGGGTTTCCCCCATGAGCGACTGCCGTCACAAAGGAAGAAGAGTTTCAGAGAGTTATTGTGTAAGTCTGATAATTATGAGAAAAATTTATGTATCAAAATAATCAAGGGAATTTAGGGAATTTTGGCAAAGAGAATCGTCCACGTTTGGCGCTGACGCTGGGGGATCCGGCGGGGATTGGGGCGGAGGTGATTTTGAAAGCTTTAGCAGATGCGGAAATTAGTCAAAAATATGACGTATCGGTGGTGGGTAACGGAGATTTGCTGGCACACACTTATCGCAAACTTAATTTAACTGAGAATTTAGCACCTTTGGCAAATCCAGATGAGTTGTCAGTTAGCGATGTGCAGTTGGATGGGAAAATTATAGGTGAAATTATCCCAGGAATAGGTAATGCGGCCAGTGGTGCGGCTAGTTTTGCCTATATGGAATATGCGATCGCTCAAACACTTGCTGGTAAATTTGATGCTATTGTCACAGGGCCCATCGCTAAATCTGCTTGGAAAGCCGCAGGATATAATTATCCAGGACAAACGGAACTTTTGGCGCAAAAGTCAGGTGTTGACCGTTTTGGGATGTTATTTGTGGCGCGATCGCCCCATACTGGTTGGACACTCCGGGCAATACTAGCTACCACACATATTCCCCTACGTCAAGTAGCTGATACGTTGACACCGCAGTTGCTGACACAAAAACTGGATTTGTTGGTGGAGTGTTTGGAGAGGGATTTTGGGTTAGAAAAGGCGAGAATTGCGATCGCCGGTTTAAATCCCCATAGTGGCGAACAGGGACAATTGGGACATGAAGAACAGGATTGGCTAATTCCCTGGTTAGAACAAGAGCGCCAAAATCGCCCACAATTGCAGCTAGATGGGCCGATACCACCAGATACGATGTGGGTTAAACCTGGCCAAGCTTGGTATGGAAATTCTTTAGTACAAAATCCGGCTGATGCCTACTTGGCACTTTACCACGACCAAGGCTTAATTCCTGTGAAGCTGATGGCATTTGATCGGGCGGTTAATACTTCTATTGGTCTTCCTTTTGTTCGGACTTCACCAGATCACGGAACAGCATTTGATATTGCAGGTAAAGGAATTGCTGATGCTACGAGTATGAAAGCAGCAATACATTTAGCGGCTGAGTTGGTTAGTCAAAGATTGCTTAATTGATCGAACCGTCAAGAGACCAAGCGTCTTAATTATTAAGTTTTTCTTTCGTTACTTTGCCTTTGGTGTCAGCTTCCTGCTATGGGAATTATATTTGATTTCTGAAAAAATCTAAGTACAGCTTTGCATAAAATCGTGGACAATTGAGGATAGTCCCTCGGACAGATCTGGGAGAGGGATTTAGGGTGAGGGTAAAAACTACGGTTCTCAACTTAGATGAGGTTTCAATTCTGATTTTTCTGAAAAAGATTTGTAAAAACTGCCGTAGAAATAGAATGAAATAACCCTGACAGTGTACACACATGGCATTGTTAGCCGAAACAATAACATTGTTAGCCCAAACAATGCTATTGTTAGCCCAAACAATAGCATTGTTAGCCCAAACAATAGCATTGTTAGCCCAAACAATAACATTGTTAGCCCAAACAATAACATTGTTAGCCCAAACAATAACATTGTTAGCCCAAACAATAGCATTGTCGGTGGAAACAATGCTATTGCAGGCCAAAAGGAATAAAGATGTACTGATTTTTGAAATACCCTACATATACTTAGATTTTTGAAAAAATCATATCGCACTGCTATATTTGAGAGGATGTTTGAAAAGTATTATTGCTAACACCAAAAGCTCCAAAACCTAACCCCCCTAGCCCCCTTCCCTACAAGGGAATGGGGGTTTAAAAGCCTCTTGATCTTTCGGGGAGAGGAATGGAAGCGGGGTTTCTAGTATACTTTACGACTTTTAGAACAACCCCTTAAACCCCTACAGGAAAAGACTTTCATTATTTTTATGTATATTATTTAGTAATAGCGTAAGTGGCTTTAGCATAAAACAGGCGGAAGAAGCATAATTATTTTTATGAAACACCAGGATCGTCAGCAGTTTTAATTTCTCGCAAAATTCGTTCGACTTGGTTAACTTTTTCACCTCTATTCTGTTCTTTGAAAATATTTAAAGCTTTTTCTAAAGAAGATAGCGCCTCATCTCGTTTATTTGTTTGCCACAATGCTAGTGCAAAATTAGTCAGCGCTTCGCCATAATTAGGATTAATTTCTAAAGCTTTTTTATATTCAATAATCGCGTCTTCCCAGCGACTTTGACTAGCGTAAACCATACCGCTCGCATTGTAAGCTAGAGCATAATTTGACTTGAGGCGAATGGCTTCTCGGTAGGCGTTAATTGCTTCTTCTGGTTTCTTTTGTTGAAAAAGCACATTTCCTAATTGAAAGTGCCCAAAAGCATCTTCTGGGAATTTTTTAATAAATTGGCGTAAATTTTCTTCTGCACCTTTAAAGTCTCCTTGATTATACAGAGCATTAGCTTGTTGGATTAGCTGCGATCGCTCTGGTGTATCTGTATCTGAAAATTGTGCTATTTTTTGCAGTTGCTTCTGTGCAGACTCTTCAGGCGGATGCAAAGCTTTTCCAGGAACCGCTAACACTAATGGTGATATCCCCATTACAGTGATCATACTCAACATCATGCAGCTAATAGGTTGAACAAATGCTGATTTGTGTTTGCGCTTCACCTTCATCGCCCTGAGTGCCTCAATAATGTCCTATTATAAGGGAAATGCTGAAAACCCGTGAGAAGCAGGACACGCAAGTGTCCGAACTTCGTACTTCAGGCACGGGATGAAAGCAAGTCACAAGCCTTTAGGCTTAAGTCAATTTTGTTGATGAACATGGTAAAATACTCCAATCAGTACAAGATTTAAAAACCTACCCCCGGACTGGGGGAAAGTCTACGCCCAAAAAACTTTTGAGGAGATATGACTACGCCCTATAGGGCAAACGTGGTCAGCCTGGGAACCTGAGAAATCAGGATATTAAGAGCGTAATCTCTTAAGAATCTCCGTACCTTTAGGTCGGAGAGTGTCAATATAATAACGAGACGCTCCGCTTTGGCGTCTTTTCTTCTTACGCTGCGCGTTGGTGTCAGCCTAAAAAGAGAAGGCGGTAGCCTGCGGCAAGGCGCTTTGCGTCTACGTTAAAACATTGATTTTGTAACAGAGTTTTAGCCTTAACCCGAGTGTATTGGACTATAACCCAATACACTTGGGTTAAGCATTTCTTTGTTCTCTTTCTTCTCTTTCTTTGCGTCCAACTCTTACAAGACGCACTCGCGTTTGCGGTTCGTTAAAAAAATTGACTTTGGCAAAGAGTTTTAGCCTTAACCCAAGTGTATTGGACTATAACCTTTTCTCAGTAGTCTTTAGACTACTTTCGCTATTAGACTCAGAATTCATTCTGAGGTGGGCTAGATGAGAATTAAATAGCCCTGCTGTTTTGCCCACCCAACGTTATTAAGAATTGCTGTGTGTTACTCTGTTGTTAACATACTTGGCATTTGAGAAATTTGGAATTGTTTACGTGCTTTCTCGTAACTTATCCAACACACTCCGATCTTCTAGGGTCGAAGTATCCCCAGATACCTCTTGTCCAGCAGCTAGATTCCGCAATAAGCGCCGCATAATCTTACCCGATCGCGTTTTGGGTAAAGCGTCCGTAAAGCGAATTTCTCCAGGACGTGCGATCGCACCTATTTCTTTGACAACGTGTTGCTTGAGTTCTTTACTCAGTTCTTCACTTCCCTGATAAGTGCCTTCTAAAGTCACAAAAGCAACTACTTCTTCACCTTTGAGTTCATCAGGTTTACCCACTACCGCCGCTTCTGCAACTGCGGGATGGGAAACTAAGGCTGATTCTACTTCCATTGTACCAAGTCGGTGTCCTGATACATTCAGTACGTCATCCACACGACCCATTACCCAAAAGTAACCGTCTTCATCAACTCTAGCGCCATCACCAGCAAAGTAAGTATAGTTACCATCTTTAGGCGGAATGTGTTCCCAATAGGTGCGGCGGAAGCGTTCTGAATCGCCGTAGACTGTCCGCATCATTCCTGGCCAAGGATGTCGCACTGCTAGATAACCGCCTTCGTTATTGGGTACGGTATTTCCTTCTAAATCCACGACATCTGCAATAATTCCGGGGAAGGGAAGAGTTGCGGAACCTGGTTTAGTGGGAATTGCTCCTGGTAGCGGTGTAATCATGATACCGCCTGTCTCTGTTTGCCACCAGGTATCAACAATTGGACAGCGATCGCCACCAATTATTTTCTGATACCACATCCAAGCTTCTGGGTTAATTGGTTCGCCGACGGTTCCCAACAAACGCAATGAAGACAGGTTTCGTGAGTTGGGATGTTGTTCTCCCATCTTAATAAATGCTCGAATTGCCGTAGGTGCAGTATAAAAAATATTAACGCCGTATTTTTCAATTACATCCCAGAAACAGCCAGGATTGGAAGCACGGGGCGCACCTTCATACATTATCGTGGTTGCACCATTGGAAAGAGGGCCGTAGACAATATAGCTGTGTCCCGTAATCCAACCTACATCTGCGGTACACCAATATACATCTGTATCTTGCAGGTCGAATATCCACTTGGTCGTTATGTGGGTATACAAATTATAACCAGCAGTTGTATGCACTATGCCCTTCGGCTTACCTGTGCTGCCAGAAGTGTAAAGGACAAACAGCATATCTTCACTGTCCATCGGTTCGGCGGGACAATGTGCTGATACTCCTTTTTGCAAATCATGCCACCAATGATCACGTCCCCCCAACTGCATATAAGTTTCTTGTCCGGTGCGCTTGACAACCAGGACATTTTCAACACTGGGAACAGCACCATCAGCTAAGGCTTTATCTACCTGTTCCTTGAGAGGAACGATCGCATCTTTGCGCCAACCACCATCAGCCGTGATTACCAATCTAGCTTGAACATCAATTAAGCGATCGCGCAAAGCTTCGGCACTAAAACCACCAAATACCACACTGTGGGGTGCGCCAATTCTCGCACAAGCTAACATGGCGATCGCCGCTTCCGGAATCATCGGCATATAAATCCCAACGCGATCGCCTTTTTGTACACCCAGTTGCTTCAATACATTAGCAAATTGGCAAACTTCCCGATGCAGTTGGGCGTAGGTGAGGGTACGCGAATCACCTGGTTCTCCTTCCCAAATCAATGCTGCCTTATTTTTGCGCCAGGTAGTGAGATGTCTGTCAAGGCAGTTGTAAGAAATATTCATCTTACCGCCAACAAACCACTCAGCAAAAGGTGGTTGCCAGTCTAATACTGTATCCCATTTTTGGAACCATTCTAATTCTGTTCCAGCTAAGTCTGCCCAAAATTGCTGCGGATCGGCTTTGCCTTGATCATAAAGACGCTGATAGTCATCCAGGCTTTTAATATGGGCATTCTGCGAGAATTCCGAAGCTGGATGAAATAGGCGATTCTCTTGTAGGATTGATTCTATAGTTGGTTGAGACATGGTTAGTTATGAGTGCGATCGCTATTGTTACTAAAAACCATTCTTAGCTCAGTTGTGCTAGACAATGTTTAGATTTTCGTTAAGCTAGGTAGAAATTGCCGAGTTATTTAGTTTACATTGATTTTCATCTAGCAAAAGCAAGCAACCAATAAATGTATTGACGTTACATTGCAGCCTATAGCGGTTCTCCAATGGAAGCAACACAGTTTGACCTCACTTCCATTCCTCTCTCTTTTTAGGAAAGAGGCTTTGAATCTTACTCCCCAAGGCTAGCTCTTAAGGGGCTGTTCTTGTTAGGTCTGTATTGCACTCAACTCAGAACCGCTATATCTACCAGGAATGTTGCAATATTGTAAGTAGTCTTGACAAACAAAGCCTGAAATTATGACGCTCACCGTCGAAGCCAGCAGCCTATCTCTCAACGATGTTCATCGCTTTCTAAAACTGGAAAAGCTTTCCACTGCTTCATTCACAGACTTCTTAACTCTAGAACCACTCTCTGAGTTTGAACAGCAGGATTTATTAAAAATCAGAACCGATTTTGATCGTTACTTAAGCGATCGGAAAATTTCTGAAGGGTTGGTTAAATTCTTAACAATTGCACCCTTAATGCGGTTAGCAGGGTTTTACGATGTGCCGATTCGGTTGACAATGGAAGATAGCATTGCGATCGCAGTGGAAGATGAAGACAGAAGAATTACCGGGCGGATGGATATTTTAGCAATCAACAATCCTCAAAGTAATATTGCACCCCCTTTTTGGGTTGTAGTGATTGAAACGAAAAATAGTGCCCTTGAAGTGGGTGAGGGTTTACCCCAATTACTCACTTATGCTTTTAAAAGTTTAGATCAACAACCATCAGTTTGGGGTTTGGCAACTAACGGACTGCGTTATCAATTTGTTTGTTTAAGACATGACGTGCAGCCAACTTATCAGTTAATGCCATTATTAAATCTGAATGAATCTCCCGATGCAATAGAGTTATTACAAGTTTTCAAAGCTATCTGCAAGTTACCGAATTTTCAGTAAAATTAAGGTAAATAGCAAAGCGATCGCTGATGTCTGAACCTGCTACCCTAGAAATCATCTCTGATCATATTTCAGAAGACCAAGTTATTTTTCCTCCAGGCGATATACTGAGTGACGAACCACCCTTGGAAAGCGACCTACACCGAGAACAAATTGATTTGCTGATTCGCATCCTGAAATTATGGTGGCGAGAGAGACAAGATTTCTATGCTTCTGGCAATTTGACCATTTACTACAGTCCTAACCAGAAAAAATCAGAAAACTTCCGTGGGCCAGACTTTTTTGTAGTTTTGGGAACTGACAAAAAAGACCGTAAAAGTTGGGTAGTTTGGCAAGAAGACGGCAAATATCCAAACCTGATTGTGGAAATTTTGTCAAGTTCAACCACAGCAGTGGATAAAGGGTTGAAAAAACAAGTTTACCAGGATATTTTCCGTACACCAGATTATTTCTGGTTTGACCCTGTAACAATAGAACTTCAGGGATTTCATTTAGTTGATGGGAAGTATCAAGAAATTCAAGTAACTACTGATGGACGTTTGTGGAGTCAGCAGTTAGAACTTTATTTGGGAGTTTATGAAGGTAAATTAAGATTCTTCACTACTGAAAATCAATTGATACTATCATCTGAAGAATTGGCCCAACAAGAAAGTTTACGCGCCCAACAGGCAGAAGAACGCGCCCAACAGGCAGAAGAACGCGCCCAACAAGCAGAAGAACGCGCCCAACAAGCACAGCAAGAAATTGCTAGACTGCGTGAGGCTTTACGTACACAGGGTATCGACCCAAAAAATATTTAATTGTATGAGTAAATCAACTAAAGACATTTTTCAGTTAGAATTTAATTATAAATAATGAATCTTTGAAAAAAGCGTTATCTTCTGAAAGTAGGGCATCGTTTGCAAGCAAAAGATATTAAGGAGAAGCTAAAGTCCCTTATCGAGCAAGCCTCCTCGGTAGATCATAATTTAGCGACAAGATTAGATGAAATCAATCGTTGGGTAAAAGATATTAAGCCAGGTTCCCTGACTGCCAAACCCTTTGTCACGGCCTTTCTGCTAGAGGTAATTACGGATTCTACAATATGGCTGATCATCAAATCCTTACCTTCTGAAGAAGAACAAAAAGCAAAGTTCGAGATGATGACACCGATTGAGAGATATTGGTATGGTTATCTCTTTCCCAAATGGTTCAATGCAAGTGACTCCAAGTTTTATATTTGGAAGCAAAAATTGATGGCAGGGGAATTTAATCAGATCGATCATGATATCATTAAATCTATAGCTCAAGATATTATCAGTCGAGAAGGTAGTTTTTGGCAGCGTTATATTGCCGACCTTTCAATGGCAACAGATTTAATCGTTAGTCGTAACAATCAACCACTGTGCATTCAAATAACCAGTGTTTCTGAAGAACTTAATCACCAAAAGTACGAAGCTTGGCAAAATACACTGCGATCATGGGAAATCGAGAGAGGACTGTTCTTAAGTTACAATCCCAAAGATGCTAATTTTGTCAACCAGTTAGTCAACGTGGCCCTGTATAACAGTGATTACCTTTCTGGTGGCAAATATTTAAAATTTTCGTAAATTTTCAGTAATTTGATATTTCAGATTTGTGTCTAGCCTACATACTTACGTGCTAATTAGAGCTTTTATGGCTAACAAAAGAGAAACTCATTGCAACAATCAAGTAGATACATTTGCCGAAGCATTAGCAACAGCGCGACAAATGCAGCAAAACTGGCTAACTTACGGGGTTGATTTTGTCAATTTCTACGTTGAAGACGTCGATGGAGACTGGCTAGAAACCTGGGGACATGACGAAATATTAAGTAATTCTCAATTAGATACGATTAAAGAATTTCTGGTAAGTAATGATAGTGTAGCTCTTACGGTAAGACAGCATTTAAAAGAGCGATCGCTGTTTGATTTTGCAGTAAACTTAGATGAATCCTGGAAAATTTATGAAGCCAATGACAGGTTATCTGCTGTGAGACAGTTGTTAGCTTGTGGTGATAATATTGATGACGGCGATAGTATCCAGTTAGTGGATTTAGCAAATAGTCTATTGGTAAAATTGGCAGAGATTTTGTGAAATTTTTAGTTGCGTAAGTAGGTCGGCGCAATTAAAGTTAACTGGCTAAGGCTGTCATTTGTCATTAGTAAGGGTTTTAAGCTTATTTACGTTTCGTAACATACCCTGTTTGAGCCAACCTAGACCGTAGGCGATCGCTTCCCCATAGGAGTTACACCAGTGCATGGATTTTTGATTTTGGATGGAGTAAAGCAGCTTACTAGGCTGAAATTCATGATTTTCGGTCATATAGGAATCATATTTGATTTCTGAAAAAATCTCAGTAGTCATGTAGGGTGCGTTAGCAAAGCGTAACGCACCATTCCAAGCTAGTCCTATAACTGTCTTACAGAATATAATCAAATCTTATTCTCATCAAAGCTTTATTTGCCTTTCCAGAGCTACAAAATCTCAGCCTTACTTCCAGAACACTACCCTAATTTGGTAGCGATCGAGTTACGATCTTGTCACACCCCTTTTTTGATTTGAGAAGTCCTATTCCAGAATTTTCTGGTTAAAATAGTATATCTGTTCTACTCAAACTCCGAAACTAACACTCCTTAAAACCATATATTTAGAGGCATTAGAGGCAGGAATGGCTATCAACACCGATACTTCTGGCAAGCAAAAAGCGCTGACTATGGTGCTCAACCAGATTGAGCGCAGCTTTGGTAAAGGAGCAATCATGCGCCTGGGCGATGCTACCCGGATGCGGGTAGAGACAATTTCCAGTGGGGCGCTCACCCTGGATTTAGCATTGGGTGGTGGTTTACCCAAGGGGCGGGTAATTGAAATTTATGGCCCGGAAAGCTCCGGTAAGACTACAGTAGCGCTACACGCCCTCGCCGAAGTGCAAAGAAATGGCGGTATCGCTGCCTTTGTTGATGCTGAACACGCCCTTGACCCCACTTATGCTGCGGCATTGGGTGTAGATATTGATAATTTGCTGATTTCCCAACCTGACACTGGCGAATCAGCTTTGGAAATTGTCGATCAGCTGGTTCGCTCTGCTGCCGTTGATATTGTAGTCATAGACTCAGTAGCAGCACTGGTTCCCCGCGCTGAAATTGAAGGGGATATGGGTGATATTCACGTTGGTTTACAGGCGCGGTTAATGAGCCAAGCCCTACGTAAAATTACGGGCAACATTGGGAAATCTGGTTGTACAGTAATTTTCATCAATCAGTTGCGGCAAAAAATTGGTGTTACCTACGGCAGCCCAGAAACCACAACTGGAGGTAACGCATTGAAGTTTTACGCTTCGGTGCGCTTGGATATTCGCCGGATTCAAACCTTGAAAAAAGGTACAGATGAATTTGGAAACCGCGTCAAAGTTAAAGTTGCTAAAAATAAAGTAGCTCCGCCTTTTAGAATTGCGGAATTTGACATTATTTTTGGCAAAGGAATTTCTACCTTGGGTTGTATTGTAGACTTGGCAGAAGAAACTGGCGTGCTTGTCCGCAAGGGAGCTTGGTATAGCTACAATGGCGATAATATCTCCCAAGGACGAGACAACGCTATTAAGTATCTAGAAGAAAAACCTGAATTTGCTGAACAAATTAAACAACTGGTGCGTGAAAAGCTAGATAAAGGCGCTGTTGTTTCTGCTAACTCTGTAGCCAAAGCCAGTGAAGGAGATGAAGAAGAAGAAGTCGATTTAGAGCCAGAAGAATAAAAAATGTCGATTTATCTTAGTTACAAGCCCCATCCCAAGAGTGAGTGGGGCAGTTGACTAATCTTACTTAACCCATGCGCTAAAGCGTCTCCCCTTCTCCCAAGGGGAGAAGCTAGCGCCCAATACTGCACGCTTTGTGAATATTCGTAGGTTGGGTTGAGGAACGAAACCCAACATTTTCTTTCTCTTTGTTGGGTAACGCTTACGCTCAACCCAACCTACACATTTTTATTTTTAGTCTTAACCGAACCCTATTGCACCTCCGTGGACTAATCAAAATCAAGGGTTTTTAACCTGCGGAGGTGGTCACTGAGCTTGTCGAAGTGCAGGTTTTGCCTGTGTAGCCGCGATTTATAATCGCCGACGCAAGTAATAAATTAGACTTTTCAAACAACCTCTAACCACAGATGTGGTTCAAATACATGAAAACTGCTGTAGGTTGACACTAAAGGGCAGCTATATGGTAATATTTCATAGCATTATGCTAAAAAACTTTGCCTAGAATCAAAGAGTAGCCGACCCATGAGTTTAGCTGTAATTAAGTTCTCTTCAGAAGAATGCGGCATTTGCCACAAAATGTCTTTTTATGACAAAAAGGTGGCTGAAGAACTGGGTTTAGAATTTATCGATGTAAAAATGCAAGATACGACTGCTTACCGCAAGTATCGCAAGATTTTATTAACTCAATATCCCGATAAATCAGAAATGGGATGGCCTACTTACATCCTCTGTAATTCTCCAGAAGGTGAATTTCAGATTGTGGGTGAGGTAAAAGGAGGTCATCCCAAAGGGGAGTTTAGAAGCCGTCTGCAAGAGGTTCTAAATTCCACAGCTAATCAGAACTAATTACCTCAAAAGATTTGACCTCTAGGACAGGGCCAATCATGGCAGTAGTCATGATATCTTCACGCACCTGTCCTTTAATTTTTGCTTTTTGTCCGGCTTTGAGTAAGTCTTTGTCAGCCCCTCTGAGGATTTCGTAATTAACACCCTCTTCTGTAACTAATGCCCATGCACCTGTGCCAATATCACGGCGTTCAATTGTACCTGTAAGTGTAATACTCATAATTGTCATTTGTCATTTGTCATTTGTCATTCTTCCCCAATGCCCAATGCCCCATTCCCCACTCCCCATTTATGCTATTTTTTCTTCGTTTTTCAATGCTAAACGAGCAAGTCCATAACAGATTAGGGCATTAGTGATGAGGAAGAAGCGGGATAAATTACCACTTCCCAATCCCCAAACTGCTGGAGCGAAAAACGCATTTGTAGTTAAGCACGCTGCTACACCTAAAGTTGAACCAATGGCAAACCATTTCCAACTAGGATGTCCCAGCAGCAATGCCATTAACACAATGGGAATCAGTACGCTAGCAAATAGGGGATTCAACGCATCAGTTCCCTGGAGGGTATTGCCTAATTCGGGAATTGAACTGCCCAAAACCCGGAAAGGCCATTGGGGAAGATCAAAAATATAGATTCCCTTAAGGAAGAATAACCCAGAACTGCCGGCAATTAGTCCACTGGATAAAGACCAACTCCAAGTAAAGGGGAAGTAAACCCGTAAAAACCAAGCCAGCAAATAGGAACCAACTACCATTAAAACCTTGGGTAAGAGTGCGATCGCACCTCCATCGATCCAAAAGCCGGGATTAAGATAGCCGTTATCCCGTAACCATCGAAAGAAATCTGAAAAACTGATTTGCCCCCCAAAGGCTAGTTTGACTGCTGCTTCTGCATTGAGTTGTCCAGCGCCATAATAATTCAAACCATCATCCTGGATAACTCGTGCCGACTGCTTGAGGACTTTTAAAACTTCGTCTGGTTCTTTGATACCAGCAGCTTTGATTAATGCCGCAACACCAGCAACGTGGGGAGAAGCCATGCTTGTTCCCTGAAAGCCCAGAAATACGCCTTCGCCGTTTTCATCGATGGTTTCCTGAAGAATCTTACCAGCTTCACTACCACCAGGAGCAGATATATCTACCCCTGCACCAAAGTTAGAATAGGGCGCTCTTTCGCCATCTGGGCCAATTGCTGAAACCCCGATGACGTAAGGATAGCGGGCCGGATAGCTTGCACCATTAGTGTTCTCATTCCCGGCTGCGGCAATAATAACTACACCTTTTCTATGAGCATACTCGATCGCTTCTTTCATCAACTTGCTTTCACCGCCACCGCCCAAGCTCATATTAATCACATCTGCGCCTTTATCAGCAGCAAATTTAATCGCTTCGGCAATATCGGCAATAGTACCGCCGCCATAGGAACTAAGTACCTTCAAAGGCATCAGACTGGCTTCGTAGGCAATTCCAGCGACGCCATATTTGTTATTTGTGGCTTGAGCAATAGTTCCAGCAACATGAGTACCATGACCGTTATCGTCTGTGGCTTCTTCTCGGTCGTTAACAAAATCATAGCCTTTGACGAATTTTGTCTCATACAAGTCGCGAACCTTGGTAATCCCAGTGTC
This sequence comes from Nostoc sp. CHAB 5836, assembly GCF_020829445.1. GTDB lineage: Bacteria > Cyanobacteriota > Cyanobacteriia > Cyanobacteriales > Nostocaceae > Nostoc. Next base: position 11,643 of record NZ_JAIVFV010000084.1, on the reverse strand, counting down.
AATCACTGCAACTGTGATGCCACTGCCTTTGGTTTGACTCCATGCACCTTCAATACCGATTTTGTGCAAGTTCCACTGCTTGCTGTAATATTGGTCATTGGGGCCAATTAATGAAGGGCTTGCTTCTTCATCTTCTTGGGGTCTCAAAAATTCACCTAACCAAGCGGCTTTACCTGGTTGTGGAATCTTACTGTAGATATAGTTTGGTTCAATGAATTCTGTAGCTTGGGCAAACTGAGATTTTTTCAGTTCTTCGAGCCGTCGCCCATCGCCCTTGATAATATAGACATGATCTTTTTGGGAAAACTTGTTGTCTAATTGGGGTGTAACGTTGTATTGTTTGGCGATCGCTTGCAAATTCTGTTCCACCACAAGTGATGGAATATCTTCCCGAAAATCAAGCACAATCGTTTCAAACTCTCCTTTCACTGCCAATCCCTGGAAATTCAGGAAACCAAATATGGCAGATCCCACCCCAATGACAAACAAGCACAATAATATAAGCTTTCTCATATTAACTCATCACCGCTTTTTGCCAGTTTGCTCACTACCATAACTTATCTGCATCACTTCTTGGTGGATTCTGCACTTTTAGTTACAAGTTTCACTCAGGACTCAGGACTTTTTTAAACAATGGAACGTGGTCTTTTGTGGTTGCCTCTGTTAGTAATGTTTTTCTGGTTGGCTTGGCAAGGCTCGAAAGAGTATCAAAAAGTTGAAGCCTACCGCGCCTGGGCAGAGCAATTTGAACGGGCTAAGTATGATATTTATGCTGTATTAGGTCAAAAAGGTAACAATTTAACTTGGGGAAAACCCACGCCTAAAGGCCCTATTAAACTAGAAACATTTTCTTTGCTTGATGTCAAGCAAATCCAGCTTCTAGTAGATGACAAATCAGTAGATGTGGATAACATACCAGAGAAAGGTCGTTCAATAGAGTTAGAATTTCTATTTTCCCAATCTACTAACTCAGTGCGTGTTCCCTTTACAGAAATCCCTTTGGCTGCGGAATGGGGAAAGTATTTGCAAGGATCATTACAAGGTCTTGAGGGGAACTCTTGAAGGCATACAGTGAATTTCAACTTTATAAGTCACTTTAACAGGGGTACTCCAAACTCCAAACTCCAAACTCCTAACTCCTAACTCCTAACTATGCTTCCCTTTATCCGATCAGATTTAGCACAATTTACCGCGTACAAACCACACCCTAGCAGCGATACAGCCGATTCTGTCCCCACACAGTTTGACAGGTTGGACACTAATGAAAGCCCTTATGATTTACCACCTGAGTTAAAAGAGAAGTTAGCGTGGACATATCAGCAAGTAATTGAAACAAATCGTTATCCTGATGGCGGACATGAAACACTTAAGGATGCGATCGCCGAGTATGTCAATCAGTCAGCCGCTCTCTCATCTCCCTTGTTTACTGCTGAGAATATTTCTGTTGGCAATGGTTCAGATGAATTAATCCGCTCTTTATTAATTGCCACCTGTCTAGGAGGAGAAGGTTCAATTCTCGTTGCCAATCCCACTTTCTCTATGTATGGGATTTTGGCACAAACTTTGGGCATTCCTGTAGTGGCAGTGGGTAGAAATGAAACAAATTTTGAAATTGACTTAAAAGCCGCACAGTCCGCTATCGAACAAACTCAAAATCCCCCCATTCGCATAGTTTTCGTAGTCCATCCCAATTCGCCGACTGCTAATAGCTTAACTGTGGCAGAGTTAGCATGGTTAAGAAGTTTACCAGAGCATATTTTGGTAGTAATTGATGAAGCTTACTTTGAATTCAGTCAAACTACACTAGTAGATGAATTAGCACAGCGTCCCAATTGGGTAATATTACGCACTTTTTCTAAAGCCTTCCGATTGGCTGCTCTCCGTGTTGGCTATTGCGTCGCTCATCCCGAAGCGATCGCCATCTTAGAAAAAGTTCGCTTACCTTACAATCTCCCCAGCTTTTCCATAGCAGCAGCCTTAGTTGCTTTACAAAACCGCAGACTCTTGCTTGCATCAATTTCCCAAACCCTGAGTGAACGAGCCAAACTCATCGAAATTTTATCCCAGCAACCAGAATTACAAATTACCGCAAGTGCTGCTAACTTTATTTACCTGCGTCTTAAACCAAATAGCTTTAATCCACAAGATGCTGCATTAAAAACTTTTCACCATAAACTTAGAACACTCGGCACCCTTGTGCGACACATTAGCCCAGGATTGCGAATTACTGTAGGAACAATAGAGGAAAATACCCGCACTGTTAATCGAGTACAAGCTGCTTTGGCAAATTTGGAATTTTAGCAATTTACTCAGTAATTAAATCGGCTGTCTACCTCATTGCCCAAACGGCGTACTATTGCCACTGTTTGTGGCAGCACACCCACTAAAAGAGCAAAGGCAAGATCCGGCAGAAGAGCCACAACTTCTAGTGGAAAGTATTGTTCAAATTGATCGAGAATTTTCTGGACTCGCTGCCCAGGCACTGGGTTTTCTGTAATTTGCCTGATTAATCGAATCCACTGTCGCCTAATCAAGTAAGCTTTTTGGCGTTCTTCATTAGATTCGGGAATTAATAAAGACAGATTACCTATGGGCAATGCCCTTTGGCAATCACAATCGTAATCCCCACCCACAGCAGCCCCAGGCCCAGCAAACTCTGCATGGTAGCGTTTAAAGAGTATTAACCCATTTCGTCTACGACTATTGACGATGAAAACTTCTCCACTGTGTAAACGTGTAAGGATATCCGAGCCTTGCGATTGCTCAGTTCCATCTTGCATGACAAAAGAGTCAAGGAAACTAGTTTCAGGGTAATAAGTTGATACCATAGAGGTCTGATAGCGCTGATGCTGTTCGCTATCCATGTTTTTTAAACTTTCAACGAATGTAGTAGTATGCACTTTAAAATGGAACTAGCTGTTATATCAAATCAGGTTTTGGAATTTTTTGATTATCAACATTCTTTTGGTCAATTTAACTACGATAGCAATAGGTAGGCTTTGTTTCAGTAATTGATTCATAATATTTTATGAGATATAACTAGATTTGTCTGTAAACTATAGGAGTGTTTTCTTAAAGTTTTTATAAAGATGAATATCTTAATTACAAAGTTATTATGAGGAGATGATGATTTATTTCAGCGCAATTTCCTATATATTGCCATTCTAATTCATTTATCTATATAAAAATAATTCGTAATACCTCGACTCACTTCGACTCGCCCTGAGCGCAGTCGAACTGAATCGCTCGGCAAAAGGAAACTAATTCGTAATTGAATTAAGCCAGACACTTCAGGGGAGCCACTGCGGTGGACGGGTTCTCCCGCATCAAGCAAGTGGCGTTGGGAGTTTTTACCTACCTTGATATTCAAGGGCTTTTTGCGCCAGAAGGGGCGAGATTTTGAACCTTTACTTTTTTGATCAAACACTGAAAATTATTTTTTAATAAATAAAATATACTCCAAATAATTACCAAAAAAATTCAGATAATGGAGTCAGCACTTAGGTGCTTGTGTAATAACATCTGGCTTGAGCGTCTTAGGAAAAATGTATTCCAATTCGATTCGACTTTATCCACCCCATATCCCAGCTTGAAATAAAGCTGTCTTGCTTGGTGGTTATTTTCTAAAACATGGAGATATAAGTCTTGAAATCCCCACTCGCCAGAGACTTTTTCACAGCTAGTAAGTAATGCTGAAGCCACACCATATCTACGATATTTGGGGTGAACCGCTAAATTAGATAAGTAAGGAAAACCTACGCCAATCTGGCTCCATGAATCACTGTAACGTACACTCATTTCCACACTTCCCACTAAGTTATTGGTCTCACCAGTAGTAGCTTCAATGGCGACTAAACAAACATGACGGGACGTAGGTGATGCCATCCGATGCCTTAAATCTTCGTAAATACCCAGACGTAGCAATGGGAAAGCCCATCCCCATATACCCTTATGGGAGTGAAAGCTTTCTGTAATAATTTGGGCAACACCAATCAAATCAGCAGGTGTAGCCATACGAATTTGGAATTGGTAGGAAGCTGGATCGATTGGCTGTTGGTGGTATGGGTGAAAAAACCGATATTTCAAGGCTAGCTCAGTATTGATTTTATTCAACGAAAATTTTCTCAAATATTCTAAAACACGATTTAAACTAAATGAAAACTTAATATAGGAATCCTAAATGATATGTGAAAAATTTTAAGTAATGTAGTTTGGGTGGGCAAAGCCCACCCAAACCCGGATATGGTGGGCAAAGCCCACCCTACGTGTATTTCAAAAATTAAATAGGAGTCCTATAGCTGCCCAAGTGATTGAACTGACCCGATATTGCTAATTCACTTTTGCTTGTGGATCAAATAAAGTTTTACACTTTGGCTTGGGGTTTTTTAGGTGAGTGGGCAGATAAATAGCATAACTTGTCCGTAGGCAGCACCTACAAAATTGTTAAGTAAGTACACTATAGGCGAACTCTGGTTTCAAAGCATCCTTGGTTGCAGTACTGAACTTGTTTTTGCAGTTACTGCTACACTGGGACTACTTTGGTACTAAGTCATCAGAATAGGTTGTACATATGCTGGGACAAGAATCTGCAAGGTTTCCGAATCCCTAATCTCCAACCCCTCAACCATTACCACTTATCTTAATCATAGTTCTGATTGCTAAATTAGAAACAGGTATTTGTCTAATAGTATACTTTGACTTTAAATCTTATTGTTTTAATTTTGCTGACTCTGCCATGACTACCATAAATAAAATTTACCTGCAAGTGTTAGTACAACTGCTGCAAAGGGAAAACTTAATATGCAGCTTTATCTGGATTTTTCAGGTAGTTATGAGCGCTGTATGTAATATTAGACGTTGCTCACAGGAGGTGAAGGAAGATTTGGCAAGCAAGCATCGACTCTGTAACACTAAAACTGACTATGAAAGCAATTAGAGTAATCCAAGGCAAAGGGTAATCGGCACAAGCCATTGAGACGAATTACTGTGAGTAAATGCTCTTACACTCAGCAGTCATGTAGCCAAACAGCCTTATTGGTCGAAATGCTCTGCTCTTACCTGACTCAGAAAAATCCTTATCTGATCAGATTATTCTTTATCCAACTGCCGTTGCAGCAGGAAAGCGGTGCATGAAATCCCAAGCAGACAGTAAGCCGAAAATTTTGGTTGTTGATGATGAACCAGACAACCTTGACTTGCTTTACCGCACTTTCTATCGCGACTATAAGGTGCTAAGGGCAACCTCTGGCCCTGCGGCCCTCGACTTGCTGGCTCAAGAGGGAGAGGTCGCAGTGATTATCTCCGATCAGCGGATGCCGATGATGAGTGGTACAGAATTTTTGAGCCTGACAGCAACTCAATATCCAGATATTATCCGGATTATTTTAACTGGCTACACCGATGTCGAAGACTTGGTGGAAGCAATTAATGCTGGTAAGGTATTTAAATATGTCACTAAACCGTGGGAAGTAGAGGAACTCAAAGCAGTGGTACGCCAAGCTTTGGATACCCACAATGTCCTCAGAGCTAGAACCCGCGAACTTACCCGCACACTCCGTCAAGAGTCGCTGCTGAATACCATTACAAATACGATTCGTAGTGCTTTAGACTACAGACAAATTTTGCAGGCAATTGTAGATACAGTGGGCCATATGTTGGAAGTGGATGTCTGTTTGTTGCGTCCCTTTCAAGATGAGCAGTTGGCGGATAAAGGATTTATTTATCAAAAGGCTTTTTCTGAAGAAGCTCTTGACAAAGGGAGCAAGGGAGCAGAGGAGCAGACTAAAAGAGCGGAAGTTGCAGTAAGTCTTTCCCCTACGTCCCTTATCCCCTCTGCTTTGCGTCCTCTTGTTTCTCCTCTACCTCTTTTGGCTGAGACGGTGTGGGAAACTCGCGAAGTTCAGGTGATTCACGATGTGATTGATGATGAGCGCATTCACGGTAATACTCCCGAACTGCGCCAACGTGGTGCAGCTTTTGCTGCCGCTAATATTTGTTCTAGTTTAGTTGTGCCATTGATCTGCCAACAGGAACTGATGGCAGTGTTAGCACTGCACCAATGTTTTGTACCTCGCTTCTGGGAGGATGATGAGGTGAAGTTAGTGTTGATGGTAGCGGATCAGGCAGCTTTAGCTTTGTCTCAAGCTTACGCTTACGAACAAGTACGTGCCCTTGCCAAACGAGAAGCCCTAATTAATACGATTACTAGCGCGATTCGTTCTAGCTTAGATCCTCAAGATATCTTTGCGGCGATCACCCAGCAACTGGGACAAGCTTTACAAGTCGATGGCTGTGTCCTGTCTTTGTGGACAGAGGAAGATGAGTTTGTCGAGTGTGTGGGCTTGTATGACAGTTTTCAACATTCAGAAAATTTTCGATTGTCAACCCCAGATAAAAATATAAGTAGTAATAATCATCTATCTGCACCGAGATTACCCTATTCTCAAGCATCTATACAAGAGAATCCAATCCTTCAACAAATGCTACAGACACATGAACCTGTGGTAATTGGTAATGTGAGCCATTCTCCCTCAGATGTGCTGGGTTTTAATTTGCCTTTAAAAATGCCAGCCCGATCGCTAATGTTTGTACCATTATTAGCTGATGGTAAATGTATCGGTAGTATTACGTTGCATGAAGGGCAAAAAGTACGCCAATGGCTCTCATCTGATATCGATTTGGCAAAAGCAGTAGCAGCTCAAGCAGCGATCGCTGTCCAGCAGTCACACTTATATCAAAAAACTCGCCAACAATCGGAACGCTTACTGGAATTAGACAAACAAAAAACCGAATTTTTCCAAAATATCTCCCATGAGTTTCGCACACCCATCACCTTGATTCAAGGGCCTTTAGAGTCGGCGGTGGCAACTGGTGAAGGATTATCTTACTCTCAAAGTGCGATCGCTCTGCGTAACTCCCGCCGTCTGCTGCGACTGGTAAATCAACTCCTGGATTTACAACGCCTAGATGCGGGGAGAATGCAGCCTAGTTTCCATCCCTGCGATTTAGTCGAATTTGTCAGCCAAATTGTGGAGTCTTTTCGTCCCTACTGTGAGAAAAAGAAACTGCATCTTACCACCCAGTTAGATGAATGTTCTACGGTATATTTGGACATGGAAAAATTTGACAAGGTGGTTTATAATCTCCTGTCAAATGCCATGAAGTTTACTCCCGAAGGTGGCACGATCGCCCTCAGACTAAAATCTGAAGGCGATCGCTGCATATTGCAAGTACAAGATAGTGGAATTGGCATTGTTCAAGAACAAATTCCCCACCTCTTTGAGCGCTTTCGCCAAGCTGAAGGTTCAGCAAATCGTTCCTATGAAGGCAGTGGTTTGGGTTTAGCTTTAGTTAAAGAATTGATCGAATTACATGGTGGTCAAGTCACTGTAGAATCAGTTTACGGCCAAGGCACTACCTTTAGTTTATGGCTTGTGACTGGAAATGCTCATTTACCCCCCCACCAAGTACTAGAAACGCCTACCGAACTGAATACAAGCCGCGCTAGCGTAGAATTAGCTGATTTAGAACTGGTACAGTCAACAATAGATAATATTGAAGATATTACAATAAATTTTTCCCCCAGTATTAATACTCAAGACTCAGCACTTCCGACTCAGCAATGCCAGACCGCTCAACAGGGGGGAAATACCCACACAACTGGCTCCTCAATTTTAGTTGTAGATGACAACCCAGATTTGCGAACCTATGTATCTGAAATTTTCCGCCGCAATGGCTATCATGTACAGACCGCTCGTAACGGTTATGAAGGGCATCGGATAGCTAAGGAAATTATACCTAGCTTGATTGTGACAGACTTAATGATGCCCTTGGTGAGCGGACTTGAAATGATTCAAATGATCCGCAATCAGGAGAAGCTCAAAGGAATACCAATCATTCTGCTGACAGCGAAAGTTGACGAAGAAACGCGCATCGAAGGTACAGAACATGGCGCGGATGCTTATTTAGCAAAACCATTCAATGATCGGGAACTTTTGGCGGAAGTTCGTAATCTTTTAGCGTTGAAAGAAAATGAACGACGAATCGTGGAGTTAAATACTTATCTAACAGAGTCGGTACTAAAGCGCTTTTTGCCGGCTGTATTGGTGCAAAAAGCTGCAACCGGAGATTTAACGTTAGATTTGCGCCCAGAGCCACGGTTAATTACAGTTTTGTTTAGTGACATTGTGGGTTTTACACAGCTAGCAAATACTCTCAGATCCCGGCGAGTCGCAGAGTTACTAAATGAATATTTAGAAGCTATGACCAAGGTTGTATTTGGCAATGGCGGTACTGTAGATAAATTTATGGGAGATGCTATCTTAGCTTTATACGGAGCGCCGGAAGAACTAACCCCCAATGAACAAGTGCGTCGTGCTATCAATACAGCCAGAGCAATGCACCGCTCACTGGCTGAGTTGAACCAGCGCTGGCGAGATCAAGGTGTATTCGATGGTGACAGACTCACTAGCGTCCAGTTTCGGTGCGGTATCCACCAAGGTACTGCTGTTGTGGGGATGTTTGGTAGCGCTGAACGTGCCGATTATACTGCCATTGGCCCAAGTGTGAATATTGCTGCAAGGTTGCAAGCTGCTGCTGTTCCCGGTACAATCTTGGTTTCTGCTGCCGTGGCAGATTATTTACAGGAAGGAGAAATTATTAAAGGTAGTCCGCTAGAACTTAAAGGAGTAGATGAAACAGTTTTGACTTTCGCTGTTACACCAGAGGTAATGGTTAATCGCTAAAATTTAGACTGGTATTTGAAAGGATTACAAATGAGTAAGTAGGTCGGCGCAATTAAAGTTAACTGGCTAAGGCTGTCATTTGTCATTAGTAAGGGTTTTAAACTTATTTACGTTTCGTAACATACTTGAGTTTTTTCGCACCAACCTATTTAAGAGTGCCTAATCATATCCAGCTTCTATAATATGACACCATCGGTTGCAGATAAAACTCCAATTCCAGCCAAGGTCTGGAGACGACACACTGACCCACCAGGTTTGTGGATTTCTGTCGTTATAGCTTCAGTCTCTCTGCACTTGCTGGTGTTCTGGCTGATGCGCTCATCTAATGCATTTAGTCTGTGGTTTCCCCAGCAAAGTCAATCTGCTGTTCCGATTGAATTGGTAGACATTGCTCCCAAAACAAAAACAACAGCCAAGACAGTTTCGCCAAAGCCACTATCTTCAACTCAAAAGTCTGTACCAGCACCTTCACCACAAACAGCACAAACTACAGACATAAATCAAGATTTTGACGCAATAAATTCTGCGGATAATCTCCAGCAGAAGAGGCAAACTTACGCCTCTAAACCTAATAACAAACCCTTTAGCCAACAGAGGGTTCCCACACCAACACCGACATCTACACCTACAGTTACACCAACACCGACATCTATACCTACAGTTCCAGTCAATACCCTACCTTGGAACCGCCGTCAAGAAATCAAACTGGGAAAGGGAACGCAACTACCAACAGGTATTCCATCAAATCCACCAGTTTCCGAACCTGAAAACAGGGAAACTCCACGGACTCCCACAGGAGAAACTTCACCAACTCCAACTAGGGAAACTCCACGGACTTCGACAGGAGAAACTCCAATTAGGGAAACTCCACAGACTCCAACAGAAGAAGCTTCACCAACTCCAACTAGAGAAACCCCACCGACTCCCACAGGAGAAACTTCACCAACTCCAACTAGAGAAACCCCACAGACTCCCACAGGAGAAACTTCACCAACTCCAACTCAGGGAGCATCCGTAGCAATAGTAGCTCCTTTGCTTAGAGATGAAGTGAGTAACTTGATACAATCAGGAAGATTACGACAAGATGCTTTACCCGACGTTATCGCTTTATACGGGGGAAACAACACAAAACAATTAGACTCAAGTTTTCTTGTCCAAAGTTCTGGACTTGAACCAGCACAACTCTTGGCTAGCTTAATAATTGATCACAATGGCAACTTTCAACAGGCTGTAGTTCTAGAAATAGAACCAGCAACACTGCAAAGTCAAAAAAGCACATACGAGCAAGTCCTCAGCGAAATTTTCAAAACAGAAAACTTTATTGCTGCTCACAACAACGATGGCACAAAACCAGAATTGAGCAATCTGTATGTCAGGATCAAAATAGAGCCTGCCCATTCCAACTAAATGTGTGTTATACTTATGAGGTTGGAAATTCGCGGGCGTAGTTTAGTGGTAAAACTATAGCCTTCCAAGCTATTAATGCGGGTTCGATTCCCGCCGCCCGCTTAGAAAAAAACTCTGAACTTCCTAGTGCAATAAGTAAGACTAGGCTTGGTAAGATAACCAGTTAAAAAATAACTGTTTAATCCAAGTTAGTTATTGCGATCGCACCTTAACGGGTGACAAGGTGGCTCAAGATGAGATGTGGCAATAATTTGAGAAAATAAAGTGGTAAAAAAATAGAGGGAAATTGCCCCCCAACAAAAAAATAAATGTTGCCACCATCATATCAAACAATCTTCCGAAAGCATTTGAGTGAGAGAGGGGCGATCGCATTGTATTTAGCTGCGGTTTTTACGAATCCACACCCTCAAGTCTCGCTTGGCCTGGGTTTCTCCTTGTTGGGCGCAATTACTTAGAAACTCATAAAGCTGCTCTTTGGGAACACCAGGAAATGTTGGACTCGTCTGTACTTCTTGATATTGACCATTCTGAAGATCATAAAGCTGCAAAATTTTGCCGTTGTAGCGCCAGAATTCAGGCACCCCTAATTCTGCGTAAAGAAGATTTTTGTTGATATCCGTGTGGGTAATGTCAACTTCTACGACCAAATCCGGCGGTGGGTCGATGTTGAGATCAACAGTTTTACCTCGCACCAGGGGTTCATTGGCAATGTAGTATCCCTGATCGGGTTCAGCCCCCGCTTTTAGTCCAGGGCGATCAAGGGTGGTGGATTCCATGCTTTTGATGTTGAGATTTAACTCTTCAGTCAAAATCTCGATAAATTGCCCAATTAACCCACTGGAATTTTCGTGTGCTTCTAATGGAGTCATAATCTCCAGAATGCCGTTGTAGTAGGTCAGATGAGCCGAGGTATTTTCACCTAATGTTTGACGGATTGTTTGATAAGCGTCCCAATCTACATGAAGAGATACACGCTTTTCTGGGAGTGATCGCTGTAATTGGGATATATCAGTTGGAAAGGTATGAACCATAGATCCAATATTCCAATATACGACATTATGCTTTAATCATACTGAGAATGACTACTTATTTCCGTTCTAAAAGTATAATTTCATTTCAGTAAACACTTCACTCTTCATTCTTTATTGATGGTTGTTTTTCCGACTGTATTCGCGCCGATCAATCCAGCATTATATCATATGGTATATGATTGAAGGAAATAGTATCAACAAAACTAATGGGAGCAGTTCACATAAAAGTAAAACTGACTAATGCGATTGATGAGGGGTTAGTGAATCGCGGAATGCTTGCGCCTCATTTGCTGCGTGAGTTGGAAACTGAGGCGCTTGTTGATACGGGTGCAACATAGTTCCAAATCTCATAGTCAAATATAGTCAGACGTTTGAAATTTAGGTTTAAGCTACCCCAAATTCAGGATGGACATCCTTGGATATTGGGATTAGTGGCCTTGGATGTACTACCAGACATCCCC
>NZ_JAIVFV010000083.1 GCF_020829445.1 Nostoc sp. CHAB 5836 | reverse complement strand
TACCTCAGACTGATTAAGAAGACCTTAATCAATAAAAAAAGTAATCCCGTCAAGGGATAGGGGATGTCTGGTAGTACATCCAAGGCCACTAATCCCAATATCCAAGGATGTCCATCCTGAATTTGGGATAGCTTAAACCTAAATTTCAAACGTCTGACTATATTTGACTATGAGATTTGGAACTATTTGAACTCTCCCCTGTCCCCTGCATAAGCGCGGGCTTTGAGAGATGTGGTCAGAAATCCGGGGATGGACTTTCCCCCTACCCCCTGCCTCTGATCAAATCGGATTCCGATATTACACAAACAAAGAGCATGAGTCGTCAATGCCAATAATTTTAGTTTCCTTGTTTTAACCGAGCATGGCATACTATTGACACATTAAAAAGCGGTAGACGTGTTGATCTAATTCCTTCCCATTTTTGTACGACAAAACCTTCTCGTGCAACTAATTTACTCAGTGTTTTCTTTGACCAAAATTTGATATGACCACCATCCCACAGAGGTGCGTGATGTATATCCCATCGGTTAGTGACAGACAGTAGCAGGTTCTTCCAATATGAGCCATAGTCTGGAGTACTAAGTAAAAACATTCCGTCAGGTTTTAAGTTATATTTGGCAAACTCAAATAGCTTTTGAGGAAAATACAAATGCTCAATTACCTCAGTACTCACAATCACGTCAAATTTACCAAGTTCTGCTTCTAAAGGGTTGTCGTAACAGGACATTACATAAAATTTGGAGTTTGGAACTAGCTTTTTTGCCTGATTAATCCCATCAGAACTAGGTTCAATACCAACACATTCAATACCATTATCTGACAAAATTTTACATAGATGACCATTACCGCACCCTATATCAAGGATACGCTTAGGTTTGTAACTAATTACGCTCTTACTAAATTGTGTTAAAATTTTTTGGCAGTTAGGAAAGAGTTCCTCTTTAGTCCAGTCGTATACAGTGTTTAAGTTCATTTTGCTATTTTTAATTGAAATGAAAAAAAATTCTTGCTCTAATATTTTCTAAAAGTATCATCTTCACAGAAAACCGAGTGAAGTTTAAAAGCCTTATTAAGTACGTGGGTGCGATAAAATCAATATATGTTGAGTCATGTAAGTAAGTCGGCAAGAATAAACCAAACTATATTACGAAACGTAAATATACCTTAAACCCTTATAAATGACGAATACTTCGACTTACCTCGACTCCCCTCGGCACAAGTCGCTCAGTACAAGTGACAAATGACAAACGACAGCCTTAGCCAGTTAGCTTTATTTGCGTCGCTCTACTTAAACAGATTAGAACCATTGATGTGATAAGCTCTTTGCTGATTTTACATTTTGTTACATAGTTAGTTACATAGTTATAAATTTTCCCACTCACCTACTTAGATCAGGATTCTCGTGATAATGAAGGTCATTGACTTCAACTTATTATCGAGTCACTAGTCAACGCTCAAATAAGGGTTTCACTCCTCAAAATGGTCTCACTCATATATTATCTCTTAACTCGGTTTTCTGCGGGAATGCTACTCATACCCCGGCTACGCCGGGAGCATCTGTAAATAGGTCAGAAACCCCATGCCTAAAGGCAGGGGCACAGAAATTGCCCACATCTGACCAGATTAAGCCTTAAGTGGCTACGTTAGAGGCAAGAGTTCAAGACCTACCTGGGGATGCGTTCGCGTAAGCGTGTCGTCAGACAAGCTAGTCCTCTGCTCTAGAAGCGAACGATTAAACAGGCTTAAAGGGTTAAACCAGTGTCGTTTGCATAGTACCGACCTCTAACATTATCGTTCGCGCAGCGTCTCCCCTTGGGAGAAGCTAACATTACCCTGAAAAGGAGGCACTTTATGTGCAAAGTATTCGTTATAGACACTGGATATAGACCTCTTGACCCAATTCATCCAGGACAGGTAAGGCAATTGTTGCGAAATAAAAAAGCAGCCATCTATCGCCGCTTTCCGTTCACGATTATTCTCAAAGAATCAAGACCTATAGAAACAGGTTCAGGAGGTTTAACAAAGTTCAATCGCAGTCAACAGAATCTACCTAAAACTCATTGGCTAGATGCGGCTTGTGTTGGTAAGTCAACACCGATTTTAAAAATTAAAGGTATTAAGCCTTTGTTAATAACTGCAAATGGTCATGGTACTAGACAAATGGCTGGTACTGATAAATTCGGGTTCCCTACTCGTCATCGTTCAAATAAACAGATTCATTATGGTTTTAGCACTGGAGATATTGTTAAAGCTGTGGTCACTAATGGTAAAAAAGTTGGCGAATATTTAGGGCGTGTTTTGTGTCGTGCCACAGGTAGTTTTGATATCGCTACCAAAATGGGAAGAATCGCAGGCATTAGCTACAAATATTGTTCAGCAATTCACAAAAAAGATGGTTACTCATACTCATGAAAGAAACTATTTTGACGGCGATTGAAATCGCCTGCCCCTTGCCCCCATGCATAAATGCAGGGGCTTCCACGGGGCGAGGAATTTGGTGATTTAGAACCCGAATTTTGTGAGAGCATTGCTCCCAATTAGGCTTCAGTTGCGATCGCTCAAATTGATAATCGTTGTGCTGTAATGCGAGGTACTATTTTAAGCACCTCGGAATCACTGTGGCGTCAGTGATGGTGCGCTAATTCAAATTAAACAACCACAAAATTCTTTTCGGTTAGGGATAACCCAGCAGTAACTAAAGCAAATTGTACCTGAGTAAACCCAGACGCACTGCCATCAGAGTCAAAGTACAATGCACCTGTAGCGCTGTTGTAAGTAGGTTGGCGCAATTAAAGTTAACTGGCTAAGGCTGTCATTTGTCATTGGTCATTTGTGATTAGTAAAGGTTTTAAGCCTATTTACGTCTCGTCACATAGTTTAATTTATTTTCACCGACTTACTTAGACAGGGAGTAGCTTACGCATCGTACATAAGTACTACACAATATTTGGATATTTTAGCCGTTTTTAACACTCAGCGATCGCATTTTTTCTGCGGTTAGCTCATTTCCTCGCCAACAATCTGTGCTATCTTCTGAGCTGCACCGCTTTCGCCACGAATATTACGGAGTTTGGTGCGGATATCGTCCAATTTTTCTGGATGGGCTAAAAAGTCTACGACCATTTCTCCAACTTCTTGCGGTTGAAGTTCACCCATAAGTTCTGGCACTATCTCTTCTTGTGCCCAGATGTTTGGCCATGCTAATAAACCTTTGCGTCTGACAAATCTTAGGAATGACCAATTAATCACTTTAGCAAAGGGCGTACCTACTACTGGCAGATTGGCCAACAACCCAGGTAAACCATCCCAAGAACGCATAGCGTCAATTTGCTGAGTTGGTAGCAAAACAATCATTGGCACTCCTAAAGCACCGAGTTCAGCAGTGTTTGCCCCCACTGTAGTCACGCAGATACAGCACTGGGACAATAAGTTATATGCAGGGTTTTCTTGCCACAGTTCCACAGTTAAGCCCGTTGTTGTTTTGAGCAAGGCATTACTTTTAGCTTCTTCTGGGACAATTAAGCAAGCACCACCAAAGCCAAAGATTTTAGCAATAGAATTCTTTTGGCGATCGGCAAAACTAGCTAAAGTTTGTAAATCCAAAGTTGGGGCTAGAGGAATCACAAACTTGGTTTGGGGTCTTTTTGAGTAAATGTATTCAGCAATAGCCAAACATAATGGCACTCCTTGGGCTAATTTTGCCGCTTTAGATCCAGGGAGTAAACCAATCAATTCGGTCTTTTGTCCTACCTTGTGGGAAGCCGTTGACGCGTCTGTGTCATTAGTCATTTGTCCTCTGTCCTTTGCTAAGGATAAATGACCAATGACTAATGACGAATGACTACTAGCTTCTAGCATCAAATCACCGACAACGGTGAATTTGTGAGCATATTTTTGTGGGACACGGGCCGCAACTTGGGGTTTCATGATTCCAAAGCGATCAATCCAGTTATGCCACCTAGCTTCCCATTCAGCATAAACCACTGTGCGATATCCGAGCTTTTTGCCTATGACCACGGAGAAAACTTGATCGCCACCCAAGAAAACAACTACACCGCGACTTCTCCAGTCCCAATTTTCAAATGTTTTACCCCACAGCAAAAATTGCCAAAAATGATCTGCGGCCTGTACTCTATCTACTTCTGGGTAAGAAAGAGCGATCGCTGCTTCTTGACCACTGGCATTTGAGCAAGGTGATAATACCACAGAAATCCTCACTACAGAACGGTCATCGCCTAGTTCTTGCCGCAACGCTCTTACTACTGGGCGCACCCAGGTTGTTACCTCACCTGGGCCATTTGATAAGATGAGAATATCTACTTGAGTCATTAGTTAATGGTCAAGAGTTAGGGGTCATTAGTCAAGAGGCAAATATTACGTAATTTGTTTCTACGTACACGTCAGCATAATTCCGTACCTGATTTATGGTGACGTGTACTAAGAGTAGTAGTAGGCAATTCAGCTTATGTGGAAAAGTCTACCAAAAACCTAACCCCCTAACCCCCAACTCGTCGCGGGAAGGGGGAAATTCAAAGTCTCTCTCCTTTTAGGAGAGAGATTTAGAGAGAGGTTTTCCCGATGACCTGAATTGTCAGGAGTAGTAGCAGGCAAACTCATTTAACCGCCACCACCGTCTCCGCCACCGCCACCGTCTCCGCCACCGCCACAGCCACCGCCACCGTCTCCGCCACCGCCACCGCCACCGTCTCCTCCTCCGTCACTGCGGTAACTAGTATAACTACTATAACTAGTGTTACCAGTGTAACTACTGCCCTGAGAATCACTGCCACGACTTCTACCGAATAGTATGAAAAGAATAATTCCCAATAAAATCCAGAGACTCCACGAGTTTGAATTTTGCCATTGAGGAGTTGTGATGTCAGTACCTAAGCGATTGAATTTCACCTTGACTTCTAACTCTTGCTGTGGTTCAATAGTTCCTTTAGCAATAAACTCAATCGTTTTAGCATCGACTTTGCTAACCTTTGTAGGAACACCAAAACTCTGTAAATTTCTGATCCCATCAGTGACTTTTTCAGGGAGTTTAACTTTTACTTTTGCCTGTTTAATAGGGGCTTGGCGATCAGAAAAAATAGCCGTCCAATATACTTGAGCATCATTTTCATCTACATGTAATCCACCAATAACGCGATATTTTAAAACAAAAGTATGGCTTTCGGGCGCTTTGAGTTTGTGTGACCAACGAATCCAAATTTGGTTATTTTTAATGCCTGTTTCACTAGGCAGTATTTGACCATTTTCGGAAACAGAAATATCAGTAACTTCATCTACTTTGTCGGTGGGAATATAGCGATAACGTTGATTATTGTAATCTCCGATGAATGTATATTTTTGGGTTTCTGAAACTAACATATCACCGTTATTTTGGACGGCGATATCAACATTAATAAATTCCCAATAGAAAGGTACTGACTGGGCTATGGCATGATTGATAGAAAGCCCCAAACTGAGCAACAAAGCCAAGCAGAATAGAAAAATCCTTCGGGTTAATTTAGCCCACATAATTTCAATGACTCTATAAGTTGTAAATATTAAGCTGATGCACGTCTAGATTTTGTATTGCAATCATTAAGACTGTCCAACGAAACCACCAGTATAACCGTAGCAACAGCAGCGAAGATAAAACGCTTCATAGATTTTTCCGTGTTGGTTGGGTATATAGGACTAGTATTTGATTTTTGAAATACAGGTAGGGTGTGTTAGCGATAGCGTAACGCACCATTCTTAAGGGTTTGGTGCGTTAGCGTTTCGCGTAACGCACCCTACAAATACTGGGGATGTAGGAGAGTTTTTAGCCTCTGGAACTTTAGTTGCTGGTGAATTTGAACCAAACGAAACCACCAGCGTAACCGTAGCAACAGCAGCGAAGATAAAACGCTTCATAGATTTTTCCGTAATGGTTGGGTATATTAGTAATTTCGCTGTTTTTGATTGTGTAATCTAGTTAAATTTCGGCTCACCACGTCACTGATCTAAAATTGAGCTTGACAAATTTGATGCACGCTCTAAGAAAACACCAGAAATTGAACTTTTTTATTGACAAATAGACATCTAAGTCAATACCCTTGGGTTAAGGATAATTGTAGGTTGGGTTGAACTTTAGTGAAACCCAACAAATGCTCGAAAATGTTGGGTTTCGTTCCTCAACCCAACCTACCCAAATTTATTTTTACGGCTTAACCCAAGCGTATTGACATCTAAGTAAGTTGGTGAGAAAAAACCCAATTATGTTACGAAACGTAAATATGATTAAAACCCTTACTAATGACTAATGACTAATGACCAATGACAGCCTTAGCCAGTTAGCTTTAATTGCAGCAACCTACTTAATGAAAAAGAATTGTTTTGACGTAGCAGTGCTACGTCTCTACAAGGGTTCTGGGTAAATTTCACCAGATGTCTAATAGTTAAGCGTTAACCCAAGCGTATGTTTGAACGAAGTGAAGCAATCTTCAAAACATTGTGCTTGCTTCACTTCGTTGCACTCGTAAAGACAAATTGTCGGTTTTAGTTTAAACGCAGAAGTACGCAAAAGAAAGCGCAGAGGGGCACAGAGTTTTTGTTATAACGATACAGTTAGCCACCCATACCAATTTTCTAATCCAGCACCAGTGATTGCAGAAACCTGAAAAATCTCAATTTGGGGATTTATTTCTTTAGCATATTCTATGCACTTTTGAACATCAAAATCTATATAAGGTAGTAAATCAATTTTGGTGAGAATCATTATGTCACTAGCGCGGAACATATGCGGGTATTTTATCGGCTTATCTTCTCCTTCTGTCACCGAGAGAATCACGACTTTTGCGTTTTCTCCTAAATCAAATAAGGCTGGACAAACTAAATTTCCCACATTTTCAATCATTACAACTGAGTCCAGTGGCGGATTCAGTTGTTGTAAACCCCTGTCGATCATCGATGCATCTAAATGACATCCTGTTCCAGTGTTTATTTGGATGACTTTAGAACCTGTTGCTTTAATTTTTTTAGCATCGTTAGCAGTTTCTTGGTCGCCTTCAATGACACTAATAGATAATTTATGTTTTAAATCATTAATGGTTCGCGTCAAAAGAGTTGTTTTTCCAGCACCGGGAGAACTCATTAAATTTAAGGCGAGAATATTTCGACCTTTAAACCATCCCCGATTTTGGGCAGCTATTAAATTATTTTTTGCTAAAATATCCTGTTCTAAAAATATTGTCGTGTTGTGTATTTTGGCATGAATTTGAGGTGCTTCTATATGAGTGTCATAACTGTGGGAATGAGTGATGACAGTTCCATCGGCTAAAGTGTGAGTATGATAATGTTCAGCTTCAACTGTTTCTAGATTGGTAATTTTAATTTCGCCATCATCAGAACAACCGCAGGTTACACACATAATTCCTCTATTTCTATTTCTTTAATTTTCAGTTCTTCACCAGTAATTAAATCTAATTGCAAGTTACCGCACTTACAGATACCAAATGGTTTATCTAAATAAACTTCTGCACCACATTGGCGACATCGCCCTAAGCCTGGGATTTCCAAAATTTCTAACGTCGCCCCTTCTAAAACTGTACCTTGAGTGCAAATATCAAAACAAAATCTGATTGCGTCGGGCATAATGGCTGAAAGTTCGCCAATTTCTAATAAAACTCGCTGCACTTTTGCACCTTTGGCGTGTTCAGCTACAATTGCCACAATATTTTGGGTAATTCCAAGTTCGTGCATACTATAAAATCTATTAACAAATTCGTGGCAATTGGTCTCCTACCAACATATCAACAATCCTTTCAGCACCAAAAAGTGTTTTTAACAATACGATACCTGGGGGTGAAGGAATAACTTCGCCAATAATACAAGCATCTTTGCCTGCTGGGTGTAATTTCATAGCTGATAAAACAGTTTCTGCATATTTACCTGCTACCACCACAACTAGCTTACCTTCATTAGCTAAATACAACGGGTCTAAACCAAGAATTTCGCAAACTCCGTTGACTTCTGCACGCACTGGGATAGATTCTTCAAAGAGACGAATTCCCACATTTGAACTGAGGGCGAATTCATTTAAGACTGTCGCTAAACCACCGCGTGTAGCATCTCGCATAGCATGAATCTGGGGACATACATGGAGAATAGTTTCTACTAAACTATGCAATGACTGACAGTCACTTTCAATATTAGTTTCTAAGGCTAATTCCCCACGGGCAATTAAAATTGCTGCACCATGATTGCCTATTTCACCATTAATTATTATTGAATCTCTAGGTCGAATATTGTGGGCAGAAATACTAACTCCTCGCGGGATGATACCAATACCCGCAGTATTAATAAAGAGTTTATCAGCAGCACCACGATGTACAACTTTTGTGTCACCAGTGACAATTTGAACACCAGCTTTTTTTGCGGCTACTTTCATGCTGGCTGCGACACGCCGCAAGGTTTCTACAGGTAATCCTTCTTCTAAAATAACGCTACAAGTTAAATATAAAGGTTTAGCACCACTCACAGCTAAATCATTAACTGTACCATTGACGGCTAATTCTCCTATGTCACTACCGGGGAAAAATAATGGGTTTACAACATAGGAATCTGTTGTAAATGCGAGTCTGTCTCCTTGTTGGAGAAGAGGGGTTAGGTTGAAGCTGGCTTGGTCTTCTAGTTGGGAGAGAATTGGGTTATCAAAATTGCTGAGAAAGATATCGTCTATTAAATCACGCATGGCTTTACCACCGCTGCCATGTGCAAGATTTATATGAGTGTCTTGCACTTTTCTTTGGCGGCGGCGGACTTTTTCTATTTTTTGGAATAGGGGATTTTGTGTTGGGTTTGTGGGGGAAATATTCATATTAAAGGTTTTTTTTAACGCAAAGGAACGCAGAGGGAAGCGCAGAGGTACGCTGAGTTTTATTAGTCTGAGGAGAAGCCGCAGGCGGGGAGAGGTTCTTGGGTTATTTTTGGTTTTTGGGTGATTGTTCTTTTGGCAATTGTGGAGAGTCGCCCGTATTTGTAATAGGCTGCACAAGCACCTTCGGAAGATACCATGCAAGTTCCAATTGGGGTTTCTGGTGTGCAAGCTGTACCAAATACTTTGCACTCCCAAGGTTTTAAGAGGCCTTTGAGGATTTCTCCACATTTACAAGCTTTATGGTCGGCTACTTTGAGATTAGGAATGGTAAATTTAAGTTCGGCATCAAATTGGGCATATTCTGGTCGAATTTGTAATCCTGAATAGGGGATGTCACCTAAGCCACGCCAATCAAAACTATCTCGTAGGGTGAAAACTTTGTTTATGGCTTGTTGGGCTACTGTATTTCCAAATTTTTGGACAATTCGGTTATATTGGTTTTCAACTTCACAACGATTTTCTACTAGCTGTTGTAATAGCATCCATATTGATTGGAGAATATCTAAGGGTTCAAATCCTGAAACGACAATTGGCTTATTATATTGTTGGGAAATAAATTCATAAGGTTCAGTGCCAATTACCATGCTGACATGACCAGGGCCAACAAATCCATCCAGTTGCAAGTCGGGATTATCTAATAGTGCTTTGAGGGCGGGAATCACGAGGACGTGATTGCAAAACATACTAAAGTTATGAATTTTTTCGGCTGCTGCTTGCAGGATGGTGAAGGCGGTGCTGGGGGCTGTGGTTTCAAAGCCTAATGCAAAGAAGACTACTTGTTTGTCGGGGTTATCTCTGGCAATTTGTAGGCTGTCTAGGGGAGAGTATACCATACGGATGTCTGCACCTTGTGCCCTCGCTTGCAGTAAACTGGTTTTGGAACCGGGAACTCGCATTGCGTCGCCAAAGGTGGCAAAAATCACGTTATGATTTTGGGAGATGGCGATCGCATCATCTAATCTCCCTTTTGGCATAACGCATACTGGACAACCAGGCCCATGAATTAGTTCAATGGCTTGGGGTAATATTTCTTCGATACCATATTTAAATATGGAATGGGTATGTCCGCCGCATACTTCCATGATTTTGATCGGTTTTTCTAGCTGGTGGCATAATTTAGCGATTTCGCGGCGTATTGCTTCAGCTTTTTCCGGTTCGCGGAATTCGTCAACATATTTCATAGGAATTGAGAAATAGTTTTTGGATATCAGTTAATTTCGCTTTCTTTACAGGGTATTTTTTTACGAACCGCAAAGGGCGCGAAGGGCGCGTTCGCGCAGCATTTCACAGAAAAAAAAGTAGGACTTACCCAAAAACTCTCTGTAACTCTTATTTCTTGGCGTACTTCTCCCAGGGGGAGACGCTACGCGATGGCGGTTCGTTTTTTCATGATTTTGCCTAAGTCCTCGAAAGAAAACCATGAGTTGTAGACTCTTTATTTGCGCTTCTGCATAAGACATAAAATATTATTTAAGTACTAATTGTTGCTTGTAATGCTGCTAATTCTTGGAAGAGTTGTAATGTTTCTGCTGCTTCTTGTTCGTTAATTCGACTCATGGCAAAGCCAACATGCACTAATACCCAATCACCAATACAAGCTTCGGGGGAATGTCGTTCATCTACGATACAGGCAATATTTACTTCGCGCTTAACACCACCAATGTTAACTAAAGCTAATTTATGGTTAACGTTGGTAATTTCTATAATTTGTCCGGGGATTCCTAAGCACATTTTTTCTTTTTAAGATAAACTAACCGCAGAGGCGCAAAGAACGCAGAGAGAATTATTTATGAGAAAAAGTTTGTCAAATATCAAGACTCATGTATTAATTGTGCGGCTGTAATAACTGCTTGTCCTAAAGATAAGCCACCGTCGTTAGCTGGAATTAAGCTGTGAGTAAGTACTTTTATTCCCAATGTTTCTAATCTTTTGGTAACTTGCTGTAACAATATACAATTTTGAAATACTCCTCCTGTTAATGCTACCTGATTAATCAGATTTTCTTGACAAAGATGTTTAACCATTTCTACAATCGCATTTGCTAAACTTTTATGAAATTTGGCAGCTATAACTGGTTGGGGAATCTGCTGCTGTAAGTCATTGAGTAAGGCTTGCCACATTGAGCGCGGGTCTATACAGTAAATACTATCTGAAAAGCTCAAGCTAAAAGGATATATTAGCGTTTCTTTATCATTATTTAAGCTGCTAATATCTACTATAGCTTCCATTGCGATCGCAGCTTGTCCTTCATAGTTACATTCTTCTCTATAAATACCGATAGCCGCCGCCACTGCATCGAACAATCGCCCCACGGAGGAAGCTGGAGGAGAGTTAATACCTTTCTCTATAAGTTGATTGAGTAGCTTAAGTGGCTTGCTTTTCAAAAATTGAAATATTTCTAACTCAGCATATTTTGGTTCGCAATCATCCCAAAGGTTAGCAGCTACTAAGTGGGCATAAGTATTACGCCAAGGTTGATAAATTGCTTGTTCACCACCAACCATTGCTACTGATTTAAATGTTGCTAGTCGTTGAAATTTTCGGTAATCTGCTAAAAGAAATTCTCCACCCCAGAGTGTACCATCGTCGCCGTAACCTAAACCATCTAAAGCGATACCTAAGACTGGAGGTGCATCTAAAGCAATACCATTTTCTGCCATGCAAGCGGCGATATGGGCATGATGATGTTGAATTGGGTAAAATTTGATTTTATTTGTATCCGCAAGTTCTTTACCAAGTTTGCTTGAGAGATATTCAGGATGTTTATCAATGGCAATTACTTCTGGTTTCTGCTCAAATAAATTTAAGTATAAATTTAAAGTCTCTTGGTAAGCATTAAAAACCGCAGCATTTTCTAAATCTCCTAGATGTTGAGAGATAATTGCTTCTCCTTCACGGAATAAGCAAAAGGTATTTTTTAACTGACTGCCCATTGCTAAAATTTGCGGTGCTTTCTGAAATCCTGGTGGTAAAATAATTGATGCTGGCGCATATCCTCTGGCACGGCGAATTGTTTGAACTTTATCACCAACAACACGCACAACCGAATCATCTACCCGATTAATAATCTCTCGATTGTGAAAGAGAAAATAATCAGCGATCGCCTCTAATTTTTCTCTTGCTTCGTCATTATCAATACATTGCGGTTCATCGGCAATATTCCCACTTGTTAAAACAATTGGGCGATTCAGTCGCCGCAGAATTAAATGATGCAAGGGCGTATAAGGCAGCATAAAACCGAGAGTATTTTGCTCTAATGCTACTGACGATGCAATATGAAAAGAGTGAGGAGTTAAGAGTGAGGAGTTAGTAGTAAATGAACTCTTCCCATATCCGTTTTTCTCTTTCACCCCCAATAAAACAATTGGTGCAGCAGAACTTGTTAATAATTCTTTTTCTTTGGCGTTGACAATACAATATTGTTCAATTATCTCAATATTCCGCGCCATTAAAGCAAAGGGTTTATGATAGCGCTTTTTTCGCTGGCGCAGTTTTTGTACAGCAATTTCCTGTGTTGCATCACAAGCTAGATGAATACCACTTAACCCTTTAATTGCCACAATCTCACCCTTTTGCAACAGGGTACAAACGGCATCAACATCATCTAACATGGAAAACATGGAAGCAGTAACTGATTTACCATCAGCGCGTTCTAACCAAGCTGTAGGGCCGCAAACATGACAAGCCACAGGTTGCGCATGAAAACGGCGGTTTTCGACATCGAAATACTCCTTCTCACATTTTGAACACATGACAAACGCAGACATACTGGTATTACATCTGTCATAAGGAATGGCACGAATAATACTCAGGCGGGGGCCGCAATGAGTACAGTTAGTAAAGGGGTAGCGATAAAAGGGGCTAAAGGGGTCGAATATTTCTTGTTGACATTGCAGACAAGTTGCTGAATCAGGGGTAATTTGTGTTTTAATGGCATTACTGACACTAGTAGAAATCACAAAATTATCAAATTTAGACTTACCTTCATAAGGAGTTCTAGTTAGTTGATTAATTTTTGCCAACGGTGGACATTCTGTTTGCAATCTGGCAACAAATTTGGTTATTGCTTCTTCACTACCAGATACCCGAATTAATACACCTTGGCCATCATTACAAACATCTCCATGCAAACCGCAGGCTTTAGCCAGACGATATACAGTAGGGCGAAACCCTACTCCTTGAACAGTACCACGAACTCTAATTTCTTCAGTCGCCATATAAATCTGACTTTCAAAAATGACAAATGACAAATGACCAATGACAAATGACCAATGACAAATGACAAATGACAAATGACCAATGACCAATGACCAATGACCAATGACCAATGACAAATGACAAATGACAAATTACGAATTATTAAACTGCCACAGCAAAATTCGGTTATTTCCAGAATCAGCTATTACTGCTGTATTACCACAAATTTTTACCCCATAACACCAATTTAAGCTATCTCGTTTAGGTAGTCCAAAATTGCGATTTTCACCTTTACTTTGAAAATTTATTTGTCCTGCGATGCCCGCCGCACCTTGCAGTGATAAAATTGATTCTAGCTTTTTCCATCCTAACAACCGGGAATTAGCAGTATCTGCAACTACTAACCAATCACCAGACACCCCCACACCATAAGGCATACTCAAACTACTAGCACTAGGATGATAAACTCCTTGATTCATTTCCACAAAATCAAAGCTTTTTTGTCCTAAAACTACTGCACATGGGGCATTATTTTCTGTTGGTATTCCTTGCCAAATCATCACTCGGTGATTACCTGCATCGCTGACAACCAAATTTTCTCCCCAAACAGTGATATCGTGACACCAACGCATACTCGCTGCGGTTGGAGAAGCACCGCCGTTTTCATTGCGAGATGTCATATCCGGCTGTCCCAAAACTACATCAGCAGGTTGACCATTTTCTGTTGGTAATTGATGCCAAATTAATACCCTTCGATTACCAGTGTCAGCAACAAATAGCCGTCCTTGATGATAAAAAACACCATAAGGCCAGTGCATTGTACTAGCAGATGCTTGTTGACTCCCCCGATTTGGTTCATTATCGATAAAATTAGCTTGTCCTAACACCAAATCTGCTGGAACATTGTTATCTTCTGGTAAATTTTTCCAAATTAAAACTCGATGATTCCAAGCATCTGCCACAGCTAACCCTTCATCACAAGCACAAATTCCAGTTGGTACACTTAAGGTTGTGCTTCCCGGTATACCTTTAGCATTTTGTCGTTCATGATAAAAGTCAGGTTGTCCAATTACCCAATCAGCCGGTTGACTATCTCTAGTTGGTAAATTCTGCCATCCTAATAATCGATGATGTCCCGTATCTGATACCCATAAAGGGCCAGTTTCTGATAAAAGACAAGCAGCACGAGGGCCGAACATTGTTGTGGGACTGGGCGCTACAGGTATCACTAATTGTTCTGGTTCAATATGATTACCTAAAATCACACCTGAACCATGAGTTGATAGAGGTAAATTTTGCTGATTTAGTGTTTTTTTTAGTGGCAATTGTAGTTGAGGAGTAATTGTAGATAAGCCCAGGGCTATTTCGTTCTAGACATAAACCGCTCAGAACTAAAGTTCCTCTCTTATAGCCAAAGTCCGCTAAAACGGACTATAATCCAATACAGTTCAGTTAAGCATTTTTTTCTTCTCTCTGTGTCCTTGGCGTCTTCTCTACGAGACGCTGCGCGTTGGCGTCAGCCTCTCGTAGAGAAGGCGGTTCGTTAAAAAATTGACTTTGTAACAGAGTTTTAGCCTTAAGTAAACCGTATTGGACTCTAATCTTTTCTCAGTTGTCTTGAGAGGATGTTTGAAAAGTCTAATTTATTACTCACCGGGCGACTAGAAGTCGCGGCTACACAGACAAAACCTGCCTACGCAGGTTAAAAACCCTTGATTTTGTATTAGTCCACGTAGGTGGACTTTGCTTGTGTAGTAGCGAATTCTATTCGCCCAATACTTTTCAAACATCCTCTGAGACGACTTTTGCTATTAGACTCAGAATTCATTCTCAGGTGAGCTAGATGAGAATGAAATAGCCCTGTAGATAAGCCATGATTATATCCAAGCTTATCAGCGTAAACAAATGTGTATCAATAGCAGCAGTTTATAACTAATTTCAATTACCATTTACATCAAAATGATATCATTCTATTCATCGTCCAAGGCTCGAAGCGATATCTACGATGGGTTACGCATCTGCCTAAATCTTTCTCAATAGATAGGGTTTAATAAAATTATTGTCACCTCTATTGAGAATAGAATAATTTTATTGACATCATGCGATCGCACTTGGTTTTACATTTGAACAAAAACATTATAACCCTTAATCCTAACTGGATATGACTGCAAAGAGACATCAGGTGCAGTTAAACATTCACCTGTCTCTAACTTATACTGAAATCCGTGGGAAGGACAGGTAATAATACCATTTTCAAACTTACCCTTTTCTAAGGGATATCCTAAATGAGCGCAAGCATTACGGTAACATATTACTCTAGCACCTTGACGATGTAAAATTAGCGAATTACCAGCAATTTGTACTGCCAATATACCAAATTCAGGAACCTGCTCAATAGTCGCTACTTTTATCCAAGTAGAAGTTATTTGTGGTGAAAATGGACTGATTAAACCAGAATTTGTGTTGTTAACAGTAGGGTTGTTATTGACCGCAACAACTTTGGTAATTTCGGGACAATGGTTTCTGATTGCCTGTTCTACTCCCTGAGATAAAGTCAAAGTAGAAGCCGGACAACTGCTGCAAGTTCCGATTAATCTGACTTCTACTGTATCTGGTGGCTTAATTGCCACTAGTTCTACATCTCCATTATGGCTTTTTAAACCTGGGCGAACTTCTTCAAGGGCTGTTTGAATTCGCTGTGCTAATGGTGGTTTTGGTGGTTTTACTAGTTCGTGATAAAGCAGCACTGCGTATACTACTTCATCACTGACAGCATGACGCAAAGCTGACATTGATTCTTGCTTGAGGCTTTTAATTAAATTAGTCAATGCAGCTTTGTGCAAAGCCTCAATTGCTCTTTTCAGACCGACTGCTACACACCGTTGGCTTTCATCCCACTCAGATATAATTGCCTCAAAGCGGTTAATTTCCTGAACTAATTCTTCAAGGTTTGTCATTTGTCATTGGTCATTGGTCATTGGTCATTGGTCATTTGTCATTGGTCATTGGTCATTTGTCATTGGTCATTGGTCATTGGTCATTTGTACTGAGCGACTCGTGCCGAGGGTAGCTAAGGTAAGCCGTTGGCGCAGCCTCTCCAAGAGTTGTATTAGTCATTAGTTATTGAGCATGGGGCATTTATTATTTATCAATGACAAATAAGTAAGTTGGCGCGAAAAAATTAAAGTATGTTACGAAACATCAATAGCCTTAAAATTTCTACTAGTGACCATTGACAAAGGACAAATTACAGCCTTAACCAGTTAGCTTTAATTGCGCCGACCTACTTAACAAATCACTTCATTTTGAAATCTTTGAGCAAGAATGGCATAATCAATCCTGTCACTAAGCTAGATAATGTTATTGGTAAACAGAAGGGAATATCGACTTGTGCAAATAACACTAGCAGTAACGAACCTACAGCAGCAGCAATGGCAGTTCGCTGGACAAAATGCATCGGGTCGCGCAGTAATTTTCCTTTTAAAAATAACTTTGCAGAAAACCATCCAATTTCTAACATATTTTCTCCTAATAATGTGTCAATAAATTAAGTATGGCAAATCCTAAGAGGATGGCAGGGATTACACCAGCTGGAGCAAATAATGCACCAAGCATTGCTGAAAACTGATAGCCGATATCTTTTCCAGCTAACAGCATTCCACCAATAGCACCGCCAACCATAGATAAAGCTGTTGCTATGATTATCCACACTAATCCTGTTGCTATGTTCAAGTCACCATCTGCTAAACTTGTGAGAAAATCCCTCACAGAAGGGTTTGTTAAAATATCTCTCATGCTATTTTTTCTCCTGATAATGAGGTGAACAATTCTCAAGACCCAATGCCCTATTGACTATTAGACATCTCCAAAAATTAAATATGCGTTACCCAGAACCCTTGTAGAGACGTAGCACTGCTACGTCTCTACATTCTTTTTCACCAGATGTCTATTTCTTATTTCTGCTTCAATATCTTGTAGGGCTTTGGCTACTATATCTGCTTGTCCAATTTGGTGGTTTTGGGTAAATATTTCTAAAGCTTGTTGATAGTAGATACGTGCTTGCAAGAGATTTTGATAATTACCAGCCTCTGGTTTTTCTGAGTCGTCAAGTAAGTTGAATAGGGCGTTGGCTTTGTTGGAAATTGTGTTGGCGTACTCTAAAGGTGTATTTTTGAGATTACGCACTTTTAGTGCTTCATTGTAAGCTGCGATCGCACGCAAGTTATTCTCCACAGGATGGGAACTCACTAAATATTGCAAAGCGTTACCCAAGTTGTTTTGCAACATCGCATATTCTCTAGGATGATCAATCAAATTAATATGCTTTAGCGCCACCTCAAATGATTGCACTGCTAACCCCTGACGCAAGTATTCCCGTTCTGATGCTAGGGGCATAGAAAGGTAAGCGATCGCAATATTGTTATATAAAATCGCGTATTCCTGGGGGTAATCTTCCCAAGTGAACACCCGCAAAGCCTGATGATAAGCTTGGATACTGTCAGTTATCCGCGCCAAATTCAATGGCACAAGCGACTGCAACACCAGCCCAAAATTCATTTGCGTCTCTGCTACTTCCTCTGGTGAAGCTAATTGCTGTAAAATTGGCAGTGCTTCTTCATAACCTACTTTCGCTTGTAGCAGCAGTTGGTTATCAGCATCCGGTATTGCTTGTAATGTCCCTGACATCCCCACTTGCGCCCTAGCTTTCAGTAGGGGATACTCCTCACCGCACATTTCATAAGCCCGGTAATATAACCCAACTGCATTTCGCAAGTCTTGGGCTGTTTTGGGCTTTTTTTGAAAACCCTGTGCTATGTCAATCAGCATTTGGATTTTTTCCTCTGCTGTGGCTGACTCCGATGCAACAGCTGCAATTGCAGCTTTCACCGCCGAATCTGTAATGCTGGGGGTCATAACTCTGCCGTACTCTAGCCAATTGGGAATTGAGTCTGTTAACACCCATGAATGATCGAAACACGCGATCGCATCTCATCACGGGCCATACTGATTTACGCAGGCTTCGAGTCCTTTAGGCAAAATTCCCCTTTTCTTGTCTGAGATTAGGGATTAGTGACTGGGAAAAAGTTTTCCAAATGCCTATTACCCAATCCCCAATGCTCAATCTCTAAAATATAAAACACCCTATTTCTAAAATTCTAGGGGGAAATTGCTAATATTAATGTCAGCTTTAAACACCTAATTTTTTTTAAATACTTTTTGGCTCATGAACCGATACAATTTAAATATTATTTCTTGAATTGTTGACATAATATGCACTGTCTTACCAGCCAATTTTTGTATACTCCAAAGATTCGCCACGGGATCGTCGAAGTGTAAAATATATTCATCAACTGTAAAACAAGCTACTTTGAAAACAGACAGCATCTTCTATCGGATCTTTCAGAGTATCCCCACTACTTTCTTTGAACTGATTAACCAACCGCCCCAACTAGCTAGTGTTTACCAATTTTCTTCAGTAGAAGTCAAACAACTAGCCTTTAGAATCGATGGCGTTTTCCTCCCAAATGCAGCAGAACTACCCATTTATTTTGCCGAAGTGCAATTTCAACCAGACAAAAAGTTCTACTCGCGTTTATTTACTGAAATCTTTAACTATCTCGACAAAACCGAATTAACCAACAATTGGCGTGGTGTTGTCATCTACCCCAACCGCAGCATTGATACTGGAGATACCGAAAGATATACCGAACTACTCAACTCACAACGAGTGACTCGCGTCTATCTTGACGAATTAAGCTCAATTGAGACATCATCAATTGGCATAGAGACGGTTAAACTCATCATCGAACCCGAATCAACCGCGACAACAAGAGCTATCGAAATAGTCAACAGTGCCCGACAGCAAATTCTAGATGTCGCTACGATTAAGGAAATTATACAATTGATAGAGACGATATTAATCTATAAGTTGCCGCGATTGACCCAGGAAGAGATTAAAACAATGTTTGGAGCAAATGAGTTAAAGCAAACTAGATTTTACCAAGATGTTTTTGCAGAAGGTAAACAAGAAGGGAAACAAGAAGCTAAGTTAGAAACGATACCCCAGTTATTAGGGTTGGGTTTAAGTATTGAGCAGATAGCTCAAGTGTTAGGTTTGGACGAACAACTTGTTAGGCAAGCTGCACAACCAAAACCCTAAAACAGGAAGAGATTAAAACAATGTTTGGAGCAAATGAGTTAAAGCAAACTAGATTTTACCAAGATGTTTTTGCAGAAGGGAAACAAGAAGGTAAGTTAGAAACGATACCCCGGTTATTAGGGTTGGGTTTAAGTATTGAGCAGATAGCTCAAGTGTTAGGTTTGGACGAACAACTTGTTAGGCAAGCTGCACAATCAAAATCTTAAAAAACTGATATGTAGCAGTTCTCAATAAGAGTGAAGTACAAAATCTCACCCCCAATCCCTCTTTTTACTAAGGAGAGGGGAGATATTATCTGGGTGAGGTTAAGCTGTACCTCAGTTGTTTGAGAACGTGGATTAAATAAAATGCAAAACTTCATCCTGTCTCTAGTAGTCCACCAAGTCAACAATGCTTGGTTTGTAGTGAGCGCTAAAGCGCTCAAATCAAGGACTAAAGTCCTTACTACGAACTTATTCACCCATCAAAGTTGCTCTGGTGGACTACTAGCTTCCCTCTCCAATATATCGGAGAGGGATTGAGGGTGAGGTAAGCCAATTAATAATTACAGAGTTTTAACAATAATAAATTCAGTGGGTCGAAGTTATTTAGCATTAGTAGTTAAGTAGGTCGGCGCAATTAAAGCTAACTGACTAAGGCTGTCATTTGTCCTTTGTCATTGGTCATTAGTAAAGATTTTAAGGCTATTTACGTTTCGTAACATACTTTGATTTTTTCGCGCCAACTTACTTAAACATGAATAATTTTATTTTCGTTATTTGTTAAATATGTTACGACGAGAACAGACATAATAATTTAAAATAATCTTAATAAGATTTTAGATGTTGTTAATGATTAATTCTTTTTTAATGAAAGAGAATTAAAGAAAAAATATCTTAGTATTGAAAAACAAATATTCATAAGCCAGGGCTATTTCATTCTCATCTAGCCCGCCTTAGAATGAATTCTGAGTCTAATAGCGAAAGTCGTCTAAAGACGACTGAGACTCATGTTATAGTCCGTTAAAACGGACTTTAGCTATGAGCCAGGAACTTTCAGTTCCGGGTGGTTTATGTCTAGAATGAAATAGCCCTGTTGATAATCAGGTGAGACTTTACAAGCATTATCACCTACATCATGCATGGGAAACAATAGAAAAATACATAGCCGATGACTAACGTACTATGGCTACAGGGTGGTGCTTGTTCAGGCAACACCATGTCATTTCTCAACGCCGAAGAACCGACAGTCTGCGATTTGATTGCTGATTTTGGCATCAAATTACTTTGGCATCCCTCCTTGGGAGTAGAACTAGGCAACAACTTGCAAACACTGCTACGGGATTGTATTTCTGGCACAATCCCCCTAGATATCTTGGTATTTGAAGGCAGTGTTGTCAACGCTCCTAACGGCACTGGTGAATGGAATCGGTTTGCCGATCGCGCCATGAAAGATTGGTTAGCAGATCTGGCCAAAGTTGCTAAATTTATTGTCGCCGTGGGAGATTGTGCCACATGGGGGGGAATTCCTGCCATGTCACCCAACCCTAGCGAGTCGGAAGGTTTACAATTTCTCAAACGTCAAGAAGGCGGCTTTTTAGGAAAAGACTTTGTGTCTCAAGCCGGATTACCTGTAATTAATATACCTGGATGTCCCGCCCATCCCGACTGGATTACGCAGATATTAGTTGCGATCGCTACTGGACGCATAGCAGACATTGCTTTCGATGAACTAAATCGTCCCCAAACCTTCTTCAACACCTATACCCAAACAGGTTGTACCCGCAACGTCCACTTTGCCTACAAAGCCTCAACCGCCGAATTTGGTCAGCGTAAAGGCTGCCTATTCTACGACTTGGGTTGTCGCGGCCCCATGACTCATTCTTCCTGCAACCGCATCTTATGGAACCGCGTGTCTTCCAAAACTCGCGCTGGGATGCCTTGTTTAGGTTGCACAGAACCAGAATTTCCCTTCTTTGACCTCAAACCAGGAACTGTATTCAAAACCCAAACAGTAATGGGAGTTCCCAAAGAATTACCGCCAGGGGTGAACAAAAAAGACTACGCCTTACTCACAATGGTCGCCAAAGATGCAGCACCACCTTGGGCAGAAGAAGACTTTTTTACAGTTTAATCATTAGTCATTGGTCATTAGTCATTAGTCATTTGTGATTTGACTAATGACTATAACCTTTCACACTCCTCTATACCTCTCAAGGAGAAATCAAGGGTTTCGACTATTTTGCAGTGGGGCGAGTGAATAATTACCAATGACCAATGACAAAGGACAAATGACCAATGACAAAGGACAAATAACAAATGACAAAGGACAAATGACAAATGACAATTCAATCATTAGATATTTCGCCCGTCGGTAGAGTTGAAGGCGATTTAGATGTCCGAGTTGATATTGAAAATGGGCGGGTGGTCAACGCCTGGACACACGCGGAATTATTTCGCGGATTTGAAGTCATCTTACGCGGTAAAGACCCACAAGCCGGATTAATTGTCACGCCTCGCATTTGCGGCATTTGCGGCGGTTCTCACTTAACTTGTGCATCTTGGGCATTAGATACAGCTTGGGAAACTGAAGTTCCTCGCAATGCAATTTTAGCGAGAAATCTCGGTCAAATTGTTGAGACAATTCAAAGCATCCCCCGCTACTTTTATGGTTTGTTTGCCATTGATTTAACTAATAAAAAATACCGCCATAGTCGCTTTTATGACGAAGCTACCAGACGCTTTGCTGCTTTCACTGGCAAATCTTACGAACTAGGTATAACAATTTCTGCCAAACCTGTAGAAATTTATGCCCTCTTAGGCGGACAATGGCCCCACAGCAGTTATATGGCAATAAATTGGGGAATTGCTTATAGAGTCAGGGTTTGTCGGGATAGATGCAATCATTCCCTGGCTTTTCCTTAAATCAGGCGGTTCTGGGGTCGGCATCTAGCAGCAAATCTATTCATTTTTCTCTGCTCAAAGTTATTTAGTTTTGTCAGACATTACCTAATTTTTCCTTAATCCGAGATTGGCGATCGCAGTTAAGTGAAGTACAAGGCAAGTAGTTAAGTATAATTATTTCCTTACCCTTGAAATATAAACCCGGTTATTATGTCTCGCTGGTTCAATATTGCAGGTCCGTGTAAAGCTGACAAACACTATACGCTTTCAGCAACAAGTCGTCTCCCCGACTTGTCGGTGCTGATTGAACAAGAAAGTTATTTTGTCCTTCATGCACCGCGACAAACGGGGAAAACCACGGCAATGTTAGCTTTAGCGCAGCAACTTACCGCAACTGGACGTTATGCAGCAGTAGTGGTATCTGTGGAGGTGGGAAGTGCATTTAATCATGACCCAGGTGCGGCAGAATTGGCGATTTTGGGAACTTGGTACGATACAATTTCGATCCGATTGCCCAATGAATTGCAACCACCTATTCTCAAGCAAGGACAAAAAGAAGAACCAGGACACAGAATTAGGGCTTTTTTGCAGGTTTGGGCACAGTCTTCGCCCCTACCTTTGGTAATATTGATTGATGAAATTGACTCCCTACAAGACCAAACACTAATTTCAGTTTTACGCCAATTACGGGATGGTTTTCCCAATCGTCCAGAAAATTTTCCCACATCTGTAGGATTAATCGGTTTGCGGGATGTGCGAGATTACAAAGTTGCATCCGGTGGTAGTGACAGATTAAACACATCCAGTCCTTTTAATATTAAAGTCAGTTCGATTACTCTGAGAAATTTTAATGCTACAGAGGTGCAAGAACTATACCAACAACATACAGAAGAGACAGGACAAATTTTTACAAAAGAAGCCGCAGCAACAGCCTTTGATTTGACTCAGGGACAACCTTGGTTAGTTAATGCTCTTGCTAAAGAAGTTGTGGAAAAGATGGTTAAGGATAGAAATATTACTATTACTCATGAGCATATTTTACAGGCAAAGGAAATATTAATTGCCCGTCAAGATACTCATCTTGATAGTTTAGCTGAACGCTTACGGGAACCAAGGATAAAAGCGATTATCGAGCCGATGTTAGCAGGTTTGGAATTGGGGGATATACCCAACGATGATATTCAATTTGTGATTGACTTGGGTTTGTGTAAAATGCATCCCCAGGGTGGATTAACCATTGCTAATCCAATTTATCGGGAAGTTTTACCCAGGGTATTAACTGTGACACCTATGGCTTCCCTACCAGTCATTGCACCAACTTGGTTAACCCCAGAAGGAGAGTTAAATATAGATGCATTGCTAGCAGCATTTCTCAAGTTTTGGCGACAGCACGGGGAACCGTTATTAGGTAGTACTGGCTACCATGAAATCGCACCGCATATCGTATTAATGGCTTTTTTGCATCGTGTTGTGAATGGTGGTGGAACCCTGGAGAGGGAATATGCAATTGGTAGCGATCGCATGGATTTATGTCTGCGTTACAAAGATATAACGTTAGGTATCGAGTTAAAGGTATGGCGGGAGAAAAAGCGTGACCCCCAAACTGAGGGTATTGAGCAATTAGAATCCTATTTAGCGCGTTTGGGGTTGGATTTTGGTTGGTTATTTGTGTTTGACAGGCGGAAAAATGCCTTACCAATGGAAGAACGTTTATCAACCCAGGTTGTGGTGACGGAAAATCAGCGTGCGATTACTGTGATTCGGGCGTGAGTATTTTGAATTATTGATTTCTTTGTTTGGATATTGAGCGATCGCTTTTCTCAAAAATGTTTAACGTTGAAGTTGAGCGCCGCAGTTAAACATTGGCTTTTAAAGATCCCTTTTGCAAGGTCGGCTCTAACACATTGTTAGACGGCTTATATTTCAATACGGTTGGGTTAGCGTCAAAAACCTTGTATTGCGTAGGTTGGGTTGAGGAACGAAACCCAACCGAAGAGCGGGGTTTGTTGGGTTTCACGACCTTCAACCCAACCTACAATTATCCTTAACCCAAGCGTATTGGCTTATATTTATAATTGAGTTCGAGTGCATTACAAAAGCTATTTAGTAGATTTAGCAAAGCATTATAGTAAGCGTAAGCATCGTCTCGTTCATCTTGGAGAAGGGCATATAAAGTTAGCTCTGGCTCTGGGGCTAAGTGATCTTTAGGGATATCTAAACCGGCTTCAGTTAAGCGCCCTGCCGCGATCGCAACTAGCAATGCCCCAATTGTATTGGACTCACCACTGTGAAGATCCCTGACTCCAGGTAAGATTATCTCAGATCCTGGCAACTCATTGAGATTCATGATTGATCCTCCTCTAGGTTATCTTCAAAACGTTCAATAAATTTCTCGACTCTGCTTCTAAGCACATCAGGGTTAAGAGATGGGAATCTGATTAGTTCAGGTGCGATCGCTTCAAAGCAATCCCGTAGCTCACTCAAAGAGAATAATTTCTGTTCATACATAGCTTCAATATCTTTAATGTCACGGTCAAATCCCCTGGATAGTTTAGCAAGAGCTTGGGCTGTAAAATCATAGTGATAAAACGAAATTTGACCTTGTTTGCCAATGAATACGCTTCTATCACGCCATCCTGGAAGAGGTGGCAAGAAATCTTGTGGAGATGCCAATTCGATATTGATGTTTAATTCTTGTTTGAGATTGGCGATCGCTTGAAAAATGCCTGGTGGTTCAGGGTCTAGACGAATATCGACATCAACTGTAGAGTTACGCCATCCAATTAGTAGCGCACTAGCTCCACCTGTAAAGTAGATGCAGCCTGAACCCTGGGCTTCTCTACCTAAGACTTGCATCAGACGTCCTAACTTTTGAGCATCAACGTTCGCTCGCATATTTTTATTGATTTATTTGTTTGGCAATTGAGCGATCGCTTTTCTCAAAGATATTTAACGGCAAATCTAACACCTCTAGACTGCGATCGCTTGATTAAAGTCCACAATCTTGGTGCGTTAAGAGGAATTTATCGGCTCAGTAATTAGGAGTTGTCGTGAGGAACGCACCCTACAAGATCGCAGCTATCGCACTACGTCATAAAAATTCCTGAAAGAGGTTATCGAACGGTTCTGTATTTTTCCAGCGATAGGTGTTGAAGTCTCGATAATCGACGGATAAAATTTGGCCATGACCTAATTCTTCTGCAAGGATAACGAGAGAGGAATCGGCTAAATCCATCGGTAAGTCTTTATATTTTTCCATCAGTTCTTCAATACGCTGGCAATGATGTTGTTTCAGATCAAAGATTTGTAGCTTTCCTGTAGAAATTTTATGAATAAAGATTTTTGGAGCATCTACTCCTACTCTTTTTTGTAATAGATAGCACGTTTCCGTGACGACACACCAGGTCGCAATAAATTGCTGATTAGCTAAATCTTGAAATCGGTTTTTTGCGGATATATGAACTGCATCTTTTTTATTGGCAAGAGCTAACCAAAAGCCTGTATCAACTATGATCATATTTTTGGTTAAGTTCACGGTTTAAGTAGTTTTTATAGTTTTTTGATAGGTCTGTTTCAGCTTCTATGCAACCGATAAAGTCTGACCAGTCTTGCAAGGAATTTTCTGAAGATTCGTGTTGATTCAGAAGGTAGCGTTTTTTCAGGAATTCTACGAGTTGAACTATGATTTGTTGTGCATCGGGAGGAAGAGACGCAATATCTTGTTGAATTGTATCTAAGTTCATAATCTCATCTTGCTGTTTCCCTGATTATAGTTTAGCGAAAAAGCGTATCGCACAAATAATAAGCATCAAAAAGGTACATTAATGAAATGTAATGGACTCTACAAGATTAGCGAACTGCTTACAGCAGCGCTTCGCTATCGCTCTCTCATTTTAACCTAGCGCAGTTAAGGCAGTACAAGGTAAGTAGTTAAGTATAATTATTTTCTTTGTATTGAAGTATAAAGCGGGATTTTTTCAATATAAATACGCAAATAGTAATATCTGAGTTTAAATAATTACAGGTCAGCTTATGTATAAAAGTATTGATTTATTTGGATATTGAGCGATCGCTTTTCTCAAAGATATTTAACGGTAAATCTAACACCTATAAACAGCGATCGCTTGATTAAAGTCCACAATCTTGGTGCGTTAAGAGGAATTTATCAGCAGATTAATCAGGAGTGTTGTGAAGAAAGCACTCTACAATATCGGCGATCGCACTTTTTTCGAGAATTTGATGTCTGTTTTCAACGATCGCGATGCACGATCAAAATTATAGAAAAAGGCAAATAGAATTCCTCATTGATCCCTTGAGGAAAGGCGCATTGCAACAACTGATAAGTGCTGACCAGATGGGTGGGATGGTTTTCTGCATGACTCGTTCGAGCAATTATTAATCACAATGCAGAAACATCATACAGCACTATTTCTGCTCATTGTTTGGAAATTGAGCGATCGCTTTTCTCCAAGATCTTTAACGGTGAAATTATTGAGTTTTTAGCAGACATACATGGTATGATAAAACAATTTGGCAAAAATGCACTCGCCACCGATGAATTACAGAAACTATATTACAATTGAACCCAATAAACGCGGTGGTAAGCCTTGTGTACGTGGCTTGCGAATTACAGTTTATGAGGTGCTTGAATACCTAGCTTCCGAGATGACTGAAGCAGAAATTCTTGATGATTTTCCCGATCTAACGCGAGAAGATTTAAAAGCTTGTATTGCTTATGCGGCTGACCGTGAACGTCGGCTTATGATTTCTCCATTATCAGCATGAAATTACTGTTTGATGAAAACTTATCCCCTAAATTATCCACTCGTTTGAGCGATCTTTTTCCAGGTTCGCTTCATGTTCGGGATGTAGACATGAAAGCAACAATAGACCCGATAGTTTGGAATTATGCAAAAGATAATGATTTTATGATCGTGTCAAAAGATGCTGATATGCACGATCTGAGTTTACTGTTTGGGAATCCCCCAAAAGTCATCTGGCTTATACTTGGAAACTGTTCTACCTTACAAGTTGAAAATTTACTGCGTCGGGAGTTCAGCACGATCAAATTATTTTATGAAGATGAAAATTTATCATTGCTTGCCCTCTCATAATCGGATGTTTTAGTTTTTAGACTTAACTGAACGCTATTGATTTAGACTTGTTTTCTCAATCGTGGTGGTAAAGCTGTTCGCAGTCCTCTGGATTGTTAGACATTCTCGGAGAATTTCAACTTTTTAACTTCCAACTTTAACCTTTCATTCTCCATCCGTAGCGCCAATATTTCATTTTTCTGCAACTCAATTAACGACTTTTGACTAATTACCTCACCAAAGGCTTTTTTCCGGTTTTCAATGCCAAACCATCTTTGATAGGTTTTTGTATGTTCATCAACAGTATGACCTAAGTTGTCTGCTGCGGCTTTCATGGGTATTCCTTGAAGATGCGCTCGAATCGCGCAAGCATGACGCAAATCGTAGGGTTGAAACTCAATTCCCACTTTTTTAAACCATCTGGATATATCTCTCCGCATCCAATTAATATTTTGCACAGATGCGATTTTTGTCACCTTTTTTTCTAAAATTTTTAATGATTTTGGATTATGTAAATCAAATAATTCTATCCATTCAGGTACAAAGGGAATGACTTCTCGATATCCAGTTTTTGTATTTTTATTGACTTTCCAAGTATGGTCGATATTTTGTGAAGACATCCACCAATCAATATCTGGTTGCACAAATAGTTCCCTTGGTCTTAACCCAAAGGTTGCCAACATTCCATATACCCAACGCCACATTTCCCAAGTGTCAATTTCATCACAGATGTTTGTATTTTTGCGGTTGAGGGCGAATTTTTCAAATAGGTGAAAATAACACACTATTTTATCATCGTCGGGAATTTCTCGATGAGCAGGGGTGACATTATCCCGTGTCACATCAAGTGAAAATCCCAACTCAAAGGTTTTAATAAAAACAGAAGTTACCGCAATCACTTCATTTTTTTTATTTCCCTGAAATGAATTAATAATTTCCTCAAAATTATTTTTTGTTGCCAAAGTCCTTAAAGGAAAATTTCTTTTAATAACAGATATATAGTTAGCAAAAGTATTTTGACTGGTGATAGTTTGCTGACGGGTTTTATAATATTTTTCCGCAAATATATCTAATAATTCCCCAATAGTTTTTATTTCTTGCTTCTCTCTAGACTTTATTCCTAAATACTTCTCATTCCACTC